>JADFWE010000051.1 GCA_015222915.1 Pseudomonadota bacterium
AAAAGCTAAAAACACGAAATGAACCAGTGGCTATGCAGTCCCTACTGTTTGGTATTTTTTACGAACGACGAATAACGAAAGATGAATAACTTCTCCTTTGTGTCAATAGCTGACGTCTTCAACTGGTTTGTTGTTATCCTAGCGACAGCTCACTGGTATCAGGAATATCGGCTTTTTTCTTTGGTGCCGGGTTTTCGATGATGTCAGCGCCGGGTTCGGCCATGCTGATATCAGATATATCATCAATTTTCTGCGCTACGGTCTGTGGCGGGTCTACCAGAACATCGCTGCCGACTTCAGCCATGCTGATGTCGCTGATGTCCTCAATTTTCTGTACCGGTTTTTCTACCGGGTGTTCTATAAAATCAGCACCGACTTCCGCCATGGAGATGTCGCTGACATCGTCAATTTTCTGAACAGGTTTAGCGACCGGGTTTTCGACGATGTCACTGCCGGCAGGCGCCAGGGTGATTCCGCCGGTGTCGATCTGTGTGCCGGTTTCCGCGTCGGTTTCTGTGCCTGTATTCGGGGTCGACGCTGACTTTTTATCGCTGGTTTTTTGTTGGCTGCCTGTCTGGGGTGCCTTGGCTGTCTGGGCTGCAGGTGCAGTGTCGTCACTGGGTTCTATCTTGATAACGAGGCCGACATTCTCCAGCGCGGCTTTGTATTTATCTGCAGAGGCAGCATTGATATTGCCTTTGATAACCTTACGGCCACCGGCAAAGTAGGGTGTCAGTTTTGCGGCATCTGTTTTAAAGAGTTTCGCCATGTTCTGCATGACGGCCTCTTTATCTTTGCCGGGTTGTAAAATGCCGAAAAATACGACATCAAACAGCTCTTCACTCATATCTGAACCTGAATGTTATAAGGTTACTATCAGTGTAGACGAAAAGACGGGGGTTTTTATCCGTAGCTGTCGGTAAAAAAATGTAAATAATTCAGGATTTACAGAATTTCCAGTCGAACTTCTGAGTATGGCCGGTACTTCAAAGTAATCCTGCCCGCCGAAGCTTGATAAAAAGTGGTCTATTTTTTGCTGTCAGGTTTGACGAGCTGCACTACCTGGGAGGTTTTCCTGGGCTCGTCGGCGTAGCGCGGGCGGCTGTCCATGGCGCTGCCACCGGCTTCTTCGATGATCTCTTTTTCGCGAGAGGTTATCAACTGAAAACATAGTTTCACTTTTTCGACGGTCTGCGGCTTCAACGGGTGAGGACGGCCCGGCGGTGGAGTGGTGTCGCGCACGACTTCAGATAATACTTTTCGCAGGGTGGCCAGGATCTGGTGCTCTTTGGAGTGGAAATCTGTACTCATAATGTGATGTTTTCGTCTGTTGAGGCAAAAGGTATAATTCGTTCTCCTTGGACAAGTCTAACAAATCTGGCGATAGAATATGCCCGAAAAAGAATAAGGAAACCTCTGATCAAGCAGGTAGATAACAGCAGGATAAAAACTATGCCCTATTACGTATTTAAAATGAGTTCCCCGGAAGGTATGGAACTGGTGAAGAATCTGGAATTGATTGATGATTTTGAATCTTTCCGTGAAGCGAAGAACTTTGCAAAAACACAGCGCGCCGGACTGGATAAAGAGGATAATAGTCTCATCAAGGTCATGTTTGCCGACAATCAGCTGCTGGCCGAAGAGCAGTTGCTGGCTTATCGTGAAAAGCCTGTTGTTATGGAACACGAAAAATAGTCGCTGCGGATTTTTTGTTGACACCGTTACTCAGCTGGCTAAAAGACATTCCGGATGGAAGAGGATAAATATAGATCGACCTATAACGAACTGACGCCGGTGCGTTGTGTCTTTGAAAAAACCTTAACCAACCATCAGGCAAAGTGTCTTAAAGCCAGACATTTTTGTCTGGCAGACCGTGAAGGTTATGCTTGTAGCGATAAGGCGTCGGCTGACAAATGCAGGAAATTTCTGGAAAAATTAAGAGAAAAATCGATATTTGTTCTTAAGCTGCGTGAGATTAACGGCCCTCTGCCGCATAATATGGAGATCCGCGTACAGGCGGGCGGTGTAAAAGGCCTGTCCAGGCTGGAGACTCCTGAATCTGGCTCTGGATCAAACGATGCAGAAGTCAGTGAGGATATAAATGCTCTGTTAGACAGGAGCATAGAAAAATTCGGTTCGCTGGACGATTTTCCATACAGTGAAATAATTCAGTCAGTGGTCAAGTTTCAGGGCAGGCGGCGCCGGCAGCGTAAATAATGCTGTGTTCCGGTGTGTTCCGGGATATGCAACGGTAGATATATACATACTATAAACACTATAAATATTTTAGAAAAATCGGGTATGAGTTTTATACTTAGGAGGATTTCATGCTTAGTAATAACAAGATAGCGCGCGCGCGTTCGACCGATGAATATGTCGATATGATCAATCAGGCGATAGACGAGGTTTTTGACCTGCGCCAGGCGATCGAATTTGATGAAGAATTTATCAGTGATGGGCGCGCCGTCGTCGATCAGCTGGAGCAGAATCTGAAAGACATATATGCATCAATGAAGGACGGCAGTTATGAGTTCGCCACCGGTGACCTGCCCTATGTCGCCTTGCTGGAGAATTATCGCGAATCATTGATCCCGTTTAAGTACCTGTTAAAACGCATCAATGAGACACATAACCGGGGTCTGGATATTTCCGAGTCCTGATTCTGATTTTTGATTCTGATTCCTGATTTTGAGTATGCCGATTACGGCTGAAACTGAAGTGTAGAAGTTACACACAGTTTGTCCCGAAAACCTGTGGATAACTCAGTGGATTAAATTCCAGCCATTTATTTTTCTGCTTTGCCGCGGTAAAAGGTTAATTTTTAGACCGGATATCATATTTCCTTATATTCTGTTATTAATCAGCCTATTACAGCTGTTACCTAAGGTTGATAGTGATGATAGTTTTGCAAATCAGCTTCATTCGCGATTTTTTTTCTATATCTAGTGCCTTGTGTATAACTTGAGTGCAAGGTTAAGCGTATATTCAGGATTGAGTGCCAGAATTGAGTGCCAGGGCCAGTGCATGGCAGCTGCAAATTGATCCACGCTATGGTGTTGGAACGTTACCTGCTGTGCGAATATATTCACAGCAGCATTGATTGCTGTTTATGACTTAAGCAGAGCTTACTTAACTGCTTCCAGCGCTTCTTCTCTCGAAACCGCATCGTAGGGCGTATCACGAATTTTGTCGTGTACCTGCATGCGGTATTTCACAAAGTCCTCTGACTTGTCAAAATGCAAAAACGGGTTTCCCTGACACTGATGTTCCATGGTCGAGGTCGGTGCCTGCGGTGCATAGTTGTGGCCGGGATGGATGACGGTCGAACCGGGTAATTCGGTCTTCATTTTCTTCAGAGTCTGAAACATCTCTTCCGGGTCACCACCGGCAAGATCGCAGCGACCGCAGCCAAAGACAAATAGCGTGTCACCGGCGATCAGGTCGTCTCCTATCTGATAACAGGCGGAGCCCGGGGTGTGGCCGGGAGTGTGCAGTACATTGATCTGGCTGTTTCCCAGTGCTATCTGGTCTGCGCCGTGATGCAGCACGGGTTTGCTGAGCTCAGCCCCCCAGAATTTTGCTTCTGGCTTCAACAGGTGTACTTTGGCATCGCTGTGTTCCAGCGTCTGCTGCAGGCCGTTGATGTGATCGTGATGACTGTGGGTAAGCAGTATATCGGTGATCTGGATGCCCTTCGAGTCGGCAAAATTCAGCATCTCATCAACCTCCCAGGCAGGGTCGACGATGGCGGCAGTGTTCGTGGCCAGATCCTGGATCAGGTAGATGAAGTTTTCCATCGGCCCGAGTTCCATGCTGTGAATGATGTAAGTGTCATGATCGTCTGGCATGTTTACTCCGGGGTGCATCGTTCGTTGAACCTGTTTTAAAAGTGCCATAAAAACACGGTTAATAGTGAATATCAACACTTAATAGAGGTGCCCTGAAGGTATGCTGTTTTTTTGGTGGCGGTCAGCATGAGGCAGTGCCTTGAGCATATCGGGGTGGATCTTCGCTGTGTTGTGCATCTGTGGTTCTATGTTTAAATGCGCTCAGCGATATAGTGCTGAGGTGTTCCGCAAGGGTTTATGGTCACAGTGTCAGGACGTGTTCCGGGCTGATTCATACCGGCTCTGGTAGATGAGAGAAAAAGACAGATGAATGCAATGGCCGAAGAGGCGATATTTTATTATCGTCTCGCTTACAATTATTCTGCAATGTGCAGCTGGACAAGACAGCAATGATCAATCAGGTTAACAGCTGTCGTTATCATCACCCGGCTGTCATGGTCATGGCTGTTATGGGGAGGGACAGGTGAGCAGTAATCAGGGTCCGGTTGTCGGCGTCGGTGTTTTGATCTGGCAGGGTAAAAAATTATTGCTGGGTGAGCGTATCAGTAAAGGTGTGGACGCAGGATCTTGCTGGCAGTTTCCCGGCGGCCATCTGGAGACGGGTGAGACCGTGACGCAGTGTGCCAGGCGTGAAGTTCTGGAAGAGACCGGACTGCAGCTGACCGCATTGCGCCATCTCGGTTTCACAGACCAGCAGTTTGATGTCGGTCAGCGTAAATATATTACCTTGCTCATATCCAGTGAATACACCTCCGGCGAAGCAAAGGCTCTGGAGCCCGATAAATGCAAAAGCTGGCAGTGGTTCGACTATAGCCAGTTACCGTCCCCCCTTTTTCTACCGATCAAACTTTTTTTGTCGCAGTATGATGATCTGTACGATCTGCATCGTCGTTCCGTTATTTTGCCAGTAGATTGACTTCCGCTAATGGCTAGGAACGGGCATCAAGAAAAAACAGTTATTCTCGCGCAGAGCCGCAAAGACGCGAAGATAAAAACATTGTTTGTATGTAACTACGTAGGTCGGGCACTGCCCGACAGACTA
>JADFWE010000347.1 GCA_015222915.1 Pseudomonadota bacterium
CAGTCACTGGTCAGCGGCGTCAGCGCCAGGGGTCTCGACCTGAAAGCCAACGCTACCAGCGATATCGAGCTGCCGGTTACTTTGAAATTTAAAGATCTGAAAAAACTTTCCGGTGAGCTGTGGAATAAAGAAAAGCTCAGCTACCAGCTGAACACTACTTTCAATATCAAGCTTCCGGTCATCGGTAACTATGCCATCCCCGTCAGCAAACAGGGCGAAGTGCCGGTACCGAAGATGCCGAAGGTAAAACTGAAAAATGTGAAGCTGAAAGATCTGGGGTTCACCAGTGCAGATATCATCGCGCGCGTCGAAGTTGATAATCCCAATGCTTTCCAGCTGGGCATGAGTAACTTCAACTACCAGCTGAAGATCAATGACCAGGACTGGGGACAGGGAAAACTCAAAACGGCAAAAGCCATCCCGGCTAAAAGCAGTGGCATGATCGAGATCCCGCTATCGCTCAACCTGATGAATATGGGGCAGAGTGCCTACGCTATACTGACGGGTAATGCACCGCTGGATTATCAACTGAATGGCAGCATGACAGTGGATACCGGCATCGAGATGATGAAGGCAATAAACGTACCGCTGGACGTCAAAGGCAGCACTTCCCTGAATAAATAAGCATGAATAAGTAAATTATGAATAAAGTTATAAACGACTGATGAAAATAGACATCACCACCGGTCTGATCAAAAATAGCAATCTATGCATCTCTCCTAACAGGGATCAGCGACCGCAAGATACCGACATCGACCTTATCGTCATTCATTCCATCAGCCTGCCGCCGGGGCAGTACGGCGGTGATGCCATAGAACAATTTTTCCAGAATAAACTCGACAGAGACCAGCACCCTTATTTTGCAGAGATACATGAGATGCAGGTCTCCAGCCATGTGCTGATCAAACGTGACGGTGAGATCGTGCAGTTCGTGCCTTTTCATGAACGCGCCTGGCATGCCGGACAATCGGATTACTGCGGCCGCAAGCACTGTAATGACTTTTCCATCGGTATCGAACTCGAAGGTACCGACACAGATAAATTCGAAGAGATTCAGTACGCAAGATTATCTCAACTCATCGCTGCTCTGAAAACGGCATATCCGGCTATCACCGAAAACATTACCGGCCACAGCGATATTGCCCCGGGACGAAAAAAAGACCCCGGCACCGGTTTCGACTGGGAGCGCCTGCAACTAAAAAAATGAGAGTCGTGAAAGCTATACTCTCGCAAAGGCGCGAAGACGCTAAGAAAGATGCAAAGGATTTGTATCTTTCTTAGCGTCTTTGCGAGAAAAATTCCAAATTATCCGTGTATACCCCGGAGTCATTATCTGATCGATCGAAAACATCATATCCACAGCATTTTTGAACAAAAAACGCTATAGTCAATCAAGAATTCCCAATAATAATAACAATCTCGAATTATGGCGCTAATCTCCATCATCATCGGTCTGTTCCTCGATCGTACATTTCGGCACCTGCACGATCTGCGCGACATGGCATGGTTCGAATTCTATACCCAGAGCATACAACGCCTCACCGGCAAACGTGTGCCGCCGCTGCAGTTTATTATCATCCTGACACCACCCGTTTTTGTACTGTTGAGCATCCAGATACTGCTCAACGATTTCCTGTTTAACATTCCTGGCTTCATCTTCGGCGTAGTTGTCTTCATCTATTGCCTCGGCCCGACCTGCCTGAGCACCGAGATCGAGGCCTATATCCATGCCCGCACCATCGGTGACGAAGATGAAGCCATGCACTATGCCGGCAGCATCATGGAAGACGCTGCCTCTACATCGCCCGACCGGCAGATCAACGATGTGACCCGCGCTATATTATATGTCGCCAACGAACGTATCTTCTCTACCATCTTCTGGTTCATCATCCTCGGTCCCTTCGGTGTCATGCTCTACCGTCTGATATCACAGCTGAGCAAACATATCGAAACCAGTGAGCTGGCTTCTTTCGCTGAATTCGTACATTCACTTATGGCGTGGATCCCTGCGCGTATGCTGGCAGCGGGTTATGCGCTGACGGGTAACTTCGACGGCGCCTATCATGCCTATAGAGATCGTACCCACGCCATAGATTTCACCCAGAGCAATTATGAAGCACTGGTCGCCACCGGCCTGGGTGCCATGCGCAACCTCGAGGTCGAAAATGAGATCGTCCGCATACACACGGCGCAGGCTCTGGTGATGCGCAGCATCATCGTCTGGGTGTCCATCCTCGCGGTAATGACGCTGGGCGGTATCTTTAATTAAACGGCATACATGAAAAAAATTTTGAACACACGACGAGGTAGATGATGACGACTTATATCGATGTCATCCGGCACGGTGAGCCCGTCGGCGGCAGACGTTACCGAGGTTATAGTATAGATGACCCGCTCACCGAAAAAGGCTGGGCACAGATGCGGGCAGCCGTACCAGAAAACCCAGCATGGCAACATATCGTCAGCTCCCCCCTGCTGAGATGCCGTGCATTCAGCGAAGAACTGGCAGATGATCTGCAGATAACTTTTACTATCGATGATGACCTGAAAGAGATTGGCTTCGGTGCCTGGGAAGGAAAGACCCCTGAAGAGATCCTCGCAGAAGACAGGGAGGCACTGGATCACTTCTATGCTGACCCGGTACACAATCGACCGGAAGGTGCAGAACCACTGGATAGTTTTTCACAACGTGTATGGAACGCCTATCTTAAGATCGCTGAAGAGCATCGGGATAAACATGTGCTGGTCGTGGCGCACGCCGGGGTCGCCCGCGCCATTACTGCCAACATCCTGCATATGTCACTGGATGATGTATACAGCCGTCTCCGTGTCGAGTACGGTGCCATCATCTGCAGCTCTATCGATGAAGGTACACCGCCGAAATTAATTATTAAAGCGGGTCGTTAGTCGTTGGTCGTTCGTCTTTTTACGGACGACTGATGGCCAATGACCAGCGACCTTTTAAAAAAGAGAGTATCTATGAAACAATATAAATGGACATTACTTGTATTTTTACTTCTCACTAAAACGGTATTTGCCAGTAATGCATTCACCGATACCGGCAGCATACCCGAGCCGCTTCAGCAATGGATACCGTGGGTACTAAAAGACAATCCCGACATACAGTGCCCGATAAGTTATAACGAAAACGAACACTACTGCGCCTACCCCGGTTCTCTCGACATAAAGTTAACAAAAGATGCCGGCAGCTTTCAGCAACGCTGGGATGTCTTTGCCGAGTCATGGCTTACCCTGCCCGGCGACATCAACAGCTGGCCGGTAGATGTAACCGTTAATAAAAAAGCACGGCCAGTGATCAACCGCCATAACAGACCGGCAATTCTCCTGCCCGCAGGCAACTACCGGATCACAGGGAAGTTCATGTGGCGGCAACCACCACGCTCTATCGCCATTCCTCATGAGACCGGGCTACTCTCGCTGATCATCGACAACGAACAGGTGTTGACACCCGACCTTCGCAACGGCCAGGTCTGGTTAAACACCACTACAGAACAGGTCCAGCAGGACAATCGCCTTGAACTTCAGGTCTTCCGAAAGATCAATGACACAATACCACTGCGCGTCGACACCCGGATAAAACTCGATGTTTCAGGGCAGCCACGCGAGATTACTCTGCAGGGTGCGATACTGGACGGCTTCCGCGCCAGTGCGATCAACAGCCACCTGCCGGCACAGTTAAATACAGACGGCACACTAAAAGTTCAGGTGCGGCCCGGACAGTGGAGCATCACCGTTTCAGCCATCAATACCAGGCCGCTGACCTCTATCGCACTGTCATATGCTGGAGAATCGGAGACCGCTACAAAGTCACCGATGGTTCCATGGCCGTCTGAAGAGATATGGGTACTACAGCAACAGCCACAGTTACGACTGATAAAAGTCGTCGGCAAAAACAGTATCGACCCGAACCAGACGCAGATACCGCAGAACTGGAAAAACCTGCCGGCCTATAACATGCAAGCGGGTGAAAACCTGAGCTTCGAAGTGATCAAACGCGGTGATCCCGAACCGGAACCCGACCAGTTAACATTAAATAAAGAGATATGGCTGGATTTTGATGGCGACGGTTTTACCGTGAATGACAGGATCAGCGGCAAGCTGTCACGGCAATGGCGGCTGAACGTCAATGATGAGCTCGCTCTGGGGCAGGTGAAAATAAACGGCAAACCACAGTACATCACCCGTAACCAGCAGGGAAAGACCGGCGTCGAAGTCCGCCACGGTGACCTGAACCTGTCGGCAGACGGTCGTATCGAAGCGGACCAGCGCACCCTGTCAGCATCCGGCTGGGATATCGACTTCAACAGCATGAAAGCATCACTTAACCTGCCTGCCGGCTGGGTGCTGCTGGCGATCGACGGTGCCACGGCGAACAATACCTGGCTGCAGCAATGGTCACTTCTGGATCTGTTCATGGTGCTTATCACGGCCATCGCCATCTATAAACTATGGGGAATCAGGTGGGGTGCCGTCAGCCTGCTGGCGCTGACCCTGTCCTGGCACCAGTTTTTCGCACCACAGTTTATCTGGATCAGTCTGATCATCGCCATCGCGGTATTACGCGCACTGCCGCCGGGACGTTTTTACAAACTGGTGTTCAGTTACCGCGTCATCACGTCGATAACATTAGTGCTGATCGTCCTGCCTTTCATCGTCAACCAGGCGCGTACGGCACTCTACCCCCAGCTCGAATCATTCAATATCGGTATCGATAATTCATACCTGGAAGAGATCGCCCCCATGGTCGCCGGCACACCGGACGCTTACATCAAAGAAGAAGGTGAGTCCCCGCAGCTCGAACAGCGGCTCAAACGCAAAGCCCTGCCTTCCAGGGTAATGTCGATGTCCAGCAGCCCGGCTACTTTAGAAAATGATCTATTCTCATCCGGCTCCGTTCCGACGAATGCCGCCCTGAAGGCGGCCGCCGCTGCCCGTGAGATGAACATAAAAAAACTGGCCGCAGTCGATCCGGATGCGATGATTCAGACCGGTCCGGGATTGCCCTCGTGGCAGCTGAACACCTATTACCTGACCTGGGACGGCCCGGTATCACGCGAGCAGACGATATCACTCACCCTGCTCTCACCTGCCATGCATTCATTACTGAACGTGCTTCGTATCCTGCTGATCCTGCTGATGTGCTGGCGGCTGCTCGATCTTGCTTCGTTTAGATTACCCGAACCGGAAAAACCGAAAACCGGTGACGGCAATACCGCTGCCACGCTGGCCTCTATCATGGCAGCATTGTTGATCGGTGCCACACTCGGCCTGTCACCGACCGGTGCCGACGCAGCTTACCCGACACAGGAGCTGCTGGAACAGTTACGCGAAGAACTGATACAGCCGGCGGAATGTCTGCCGCAGTGTGCCAGTATCGCGTCCATGTCGATCGATCTGTCAGCCAAAAAGCTGCAGATATCATTGCGCGCACATGCACAGGAAGACCTGTTAATCCCTCTACCACTGCCCATCAAACAATGGACACCGGGCGCGATAAAAATCGATGGCAAACCGGCAACAGCACTCTTCCGTAAAGAGGGAACGCTGTGGCTGCAACTGAACAGAGGCTCACACCGCATCGATATCGATGGCCGGGTAAACCACCTCAACCAGCTGCAATTTTCGCTGCCTCTAAAACCGTATCATATCGATGTATCGGCAACAGGCTGGACAGTTGAAGGTATGGACAAACAGGCTGTAAAAATCAGGGGACTGACCTTCCTTCGTGAAGCAGATAAAAACGATAAAGCGACGGATAAGCAAACGGCAAAAGATAGCCTCATCAGCACCTTACCGGTTTATGCAACGCTGAACAGGAACATCGAGCTGGGCCTGGACTGGCAGCTGAGAACACAGCTACGCGCAATCTCCGGCACCGACTACCCGATCACTTTTTCGATTCCATTGTTAGACGGTGAATCGATCCTCAGCGATCACATAAAAGTCAAAGACAAGCATGCCATCATCACGCTGACCGCAAAGAACCGCTCGGTCAGCTGGCAGTCCAGACTGCAGAAAACAGATCAGATTAAACTCACCGCCATCGACTCACAACAGCTGACCGAAACATGGTCACTCAATACCAGTGCGATATGGCATGTGCAACTGTCCGGCATCCCGGTCATCTACCATCAGCGTCGCAGCCGGGACGGCAGCTCACTATGGTTACCTCGCTGGCAGCCATGGTCTGGTGAAAGTATCACCATCGATGTCACCAGGCCCCAGGGAATCAAGGGCCGAACCGTCACCATCGACAGCAGTACACTGTCGCTGGTACCCGGCGAACAGATCACCGCTGCCAGACTTAACTTCAACCTGCGCAGCAGTCTCGGCGGGCAACACACGATTCGGCTGCCGGAAAACATAGAACTGCAGAGCGTGAGCATCAATGGACAGAACATGCCGATCAGGAACGCGGCTAGCGGTATCGCCCTGCCGATATCACCGGGCAACCAGGACATAGAGATCAAATGGAACGAACAGCGGGGCATATCACCGTTCTACCAGAGTTCGAGCATCGATCTCGGCACCGACAGCGTGAATCATGCCATCGAGATAGAACCGGGATACGACCGCTGGATACTGATCACCCGCGGTCCGGTGATGGGCCCCGCTGTTTTATTCTGGGGCATGCTCGGTGTCATCCTCATCATCGCCTACGCCCTCGGCCGCATCAAACAGACACCGCTCAGCACACTGCAGTGGCTACTGCTGGGCATCGGCCTGAGTGCGTCCGAACCATGGGCATTAATCATCATCGCCGGCAGTATCCTTGCGTTGCGCGCTCGTGGCATGATAGACACCGTTGCCATGAGCCGTTTCAAGTTCAACCTGTTCCAGATCTTCCTGGTGCTGTTCATGTTCTTCACCATCAGCACATTACTCAGCGCCATCCAGCACGGACTACTTGGCTCACCCGACATGCAGATAACCGGCAACGGCTCAAGTATCTATGGACTGAACTGGTACAGTGCGAGAATAGACGAAGCCACTCCTACTGCCACCCTGATCTCGGTTCCGGTCTATATCTATCGCATCATGATGCTGATCTGGTCGATCTGGCTGGCCTTTGCCCTGATCAAATGGGCACAGTGGGCATGGAATAACTTCACCAGGGGTGAATACTGGCGCAGCAAAGTTAAAAAAGAGCAATAAAGGAATACTCATGCAGCGCGAACGTGTCTGACCACAAACCTGACATCTGCTACCGACACAAAGGCGACATCCACAAGGATTAAAAAACTTCACCGCCGAGGCGCAGAGACGCCGAGGAAAAGCTTTTAGTTTTC
>JADFWE010000348.1 GCA_015222915.1 Pseudomonadota bacterium
AAAACTAAAAGCTTTTCCTCGGCGTCTCTGCGCCTCGGCGGTGAAGTTTTTTAATCCTTGTGGATGTCGCCTTTGTGTCAGAAGCGGGTTTTCATGTCTTCTGAAATGAAAAACTTTATCCATCAACTATACTGAAATAACGCTGCAAGTAATGCCGTCTTTCAGGCTGTTGCTTATGCTGCTTACCACCCTTGATTTATTGTTTTATCAACCCAGATTTTAGACAGGCCCATCTTTGAAGAAGTCGCAGAACAAACAGTTTGAAGAAACGCGACATCCGTCACAGGGGCAGCCACTCGATCAGCATCGCCGGCTTTATTTTTCAGTTTTTATCCTGCTGTGTTTTCTGCTGGCTGTACTGTCTTCGCAGAACGGTACCGTGCGTTGGCTGGATGCGCAGATGTTCCATTTTGCCAGCTACCTGCTACCGGCCCAGTCGGAATCAAATGATTTTCGTGTCATCCAGTTAGATGAGGCGCGTTTGCAGAAACCGGAAGGCGTTCGTGAATTTCGCTTTTTTTTACGCAAGCTGCGAAAAGCAAAAGTGGCTGAAGTCGTCTGGTTGAGTGATGATTTTCCGCAGATGGATTATGTGCCGGTTGATGATGATAAAGAAGGTGATAAAGCTGCGTCTTCAAAGAAGGTCAGGACGAAGACGAAAGCAAAAACAAAAAAATCCGTTGCTGGTGCTGCTAACGGTGCTGATGAGGAAGAGGGTATAAAGTGGCGGCCAACGCAGGGCGAACGAAACAAGCTGGCCTGGATGCTGGAAAATCAACATGTATTTTTAACGCAGTATACCAACGTCCCGCAGCAGCAGAATCACATCGCTTATGGTGAATCGCTGCTGTATCAGGATGGCTGGCGGCGATATATACCGGCCGTATTTTTACCGGAAATAAAGACATTCAGGGTGACCAATACGCAGTTGCCGTACCGGGTGTATCCTTTTGATCCGCAGCTGTCCGATGAGCAGGCGCTGATCTGGTACGACGAGGGCAGAGCCTTTTCTTTGCCAGGCTTGACCCTGGCGGTGTTCAGCCGATACCAGAACAGTTCAAAATTGCACTGGAGTGAGACGGGTGAGATAAGCCTTGATGGAATGAGTGTTCCCGCTGGCCTGTCAGGTAAAGTCTTTAACTATTTTTCTGCATTGACCGGGCGTCATACCGTAATCGACATACAGTCATTGCAGCAGGCAGCCGACAGGCCCAGGGATTATTTTAAAAACAGGATAGTGCTGATCGGTCAGGATGTGAATCGTCTGCAGATCCTGGCGGACTCGCTCAGCAGTCTGCAGATGGGTGTCAGCTACTATACGCCGGCCGAGAGCTGGTGGATGCTGCCAGCGATGCTGGCGCTGGTGGTTATCTATCTTCTCTGGCTACTGCCATTGCTGTCGAAGCAGAGCGGGCTGTTCCTCGGTGCGTTCCTGGTGATGGGGATCATTTCAGCACAGCCGGTATTGCTGATACTGAAGGGTATCTGGTGGCCGACGATCAATATACTGCTGCTGATGCTTATCGGGCAGCTGGCGGTGTACGTCTACATATCCGGCAAGGTTATATTGGACTGCCTTGTCAAAAAACAGCATGACGCATGGTTTCAGCTGGGGCATTACCAATATGAGAAAGGGGATTACGAAACAGCGCTGACCAGTTTGTTGAAATGCGGAGCGGAAGAAGAGGTGCTGGCTGATCTGTACGAGATCGGTCTCAGTTTTGAGCGCAAGCGGCAATATGATCGCGGTCTGCAGGTCTATTCCGAGATCAGCAGCCGACAGAAAAATTATAAAGACATCGAAAAACGTATCAGATCAATCATCGGTTTTTCCTCAACGAAGACAAAAGTGCTGTCACCGAATCAGCAGAAAACGCTGGTGATGTCGCAGATGGAGATGCCGGAACTGGGCCGCTACAAGATCGAGAAAGAGCTGGGGCGTGGCGCGATGGGCGTAGTCTATCTGGGGCTGGATCCCAAGATCAACCGTAAGGTGGCGATCAAAACACTGGATTACTCGCAGTTCTCAGACAAAGAATTAAAGTCGCTGAAGCCACGGTTTTTCCGTGAGGCAGAGGCAGCGGGTCGTTTGAGCCATAATAATATCGTTACCGTATATGATATGGGCGAAGAGCCGGATTTTGCTTTTATCGCCATGGATTTTGTCGAAGGTGTGCCGTTGTCTGATTATGCTACGGCCGATAACCTGCTGCCTGTTTCAGAAGTTTACCGCATCATACAGATCGTCGCTGAAGCGCTGGATTACGCGCATAAGAAGAGCATCGTGCATCGCGATATCAAACCTGGCAATATCATGTACAACCCGAAAGACCGGCAGGTAAAGATCACCGACTTTGGTATCGCGCGTATCACCGATTCGGTTAAAACCCGGACCGGCAGTTTTCTGGGCAGCCCTTCTTATATGGCGCCCGAACAGATGACCGGTGCTCACGTCGATGGCCGTGCCGATATCTATTCGCTGGGTATCACGTTCTATCAGCTGCTCACCGGACGTCTACCGTTTAAGGCTGACAGTCTGGCCAACCTGGCCTATAAAATAACCAATGAAAATTTTAAACCGGTGCGGGAAGCTCGCCCGGATCTGCCTTCCAGCGCCACGCGAATCATCAATAAAGCATTGCAGAAAAAACCGGAAAAACGCTATGCCACCGGTATCGAGATGGTGAAAGTCTTGCAGCGTGAAACCTTCTAATAATAAGAGGTTCCCTGGTAAATGGTCAGGGGAAAATTTTGATCTTAAAAGCATTATTGTGTAGAAAAAACACGTCACGATTGACGGTAGCCTCTTTTTTGCTGTTAACGGTATTTTGTACTGCTGCCTATGCAAAACCATTTCCTGTTCATTCCGAGGTAAGCATAACGAACGGCGACTGGTTTCCATTGCCTGCTGAGGATATGAAAGCGGCTGCGGCAGATACCGCTTTGGCCGAGCTGACCAAGGGTGGTTTGTTTTCGATCACAGAGGCTGAAAAGAAAAATAAACTGGCACTGGTTATCTCTTTGATCGGGCCGGCAGAGACAGCAAAACTGACCATCAGTGTCAGTCTGAAGGGGCAGCCGACTTATATATCAACTGCCTCGATATCGGTTCATGATATGGATTATCAGGGGATCTATAATGCCTTCGAACATATAGGCAGGGTGGCAGCGCAACGCTTGAATGATAAGACCGAGGCGCTCGTTATAAAACCGGCCTGGCTCGAGCAGGTGAAAGCGCTGCCGCCATCGAGCGAGCTCCCGTCTGTCGCCAGTGTTAAAAACAAGGCACCTTCTGAGGTGCCTGTAGCAAATGATAAAGAATTGCAGGCTCTCTATGATAAGGCGCAAAATCTGAAGCGCAAGTATCAATACAACAGAGCACGTGTATCGTTTGAGCAGTTGGCGGCTGCCAGTGGCCCGGGCAGTAAGCGTTTAAGCCTGTTGGCAAAAGACGAACTCAAGTATGGACTGACCGTTTTTGAAGCCAGGCAATCGATGGTGGCGATGGGCGCGGGTGATCCGAATATTATTTCAAAATCGATCAGAAATGCTGAGAACCTTTATCGACAGATACTGGCAGAAAACAGCGACAGTCTCGAACGCACGCGCGAAGCGCATTCCGCTCTGGATAATTTATCGGTAAGCCGAAATGCGCTGAAAAATGTATTGCGCATGCAGACGATGCTTGCCGCCGGCAATGTCAGGGTGAGGCTGCAGCAGGAAGTGATGATGACCGGTGAATGTCCCGATAAAAAACGCACCGAGACTTTTGCCGATGATATGTATACCGACGTAAGCCTGAAAAGTGTTAACAAGACAGAGGGAGAGACCCGGTATGTCTTTGCAGATAATAAAACAGGAAGTCCCTTTACCCTGTTATGTGCTGATTACCGGATAACCCTTGTTAACTAAGGAACCTCAGACCATGTCGATTATGTCTCTGGTCTGTCCCTGATATGTCTCTGGCTTACAGGTTCAGCAGTTGTCGGATCTTTTGCATCGAGATATCGAAAGCTGATTTTATGTAACAGCAGATCTCATTGCATGTGTAACTAAGAAATTCCATTTCTCCATCCTTATCTTGATTGGCTGACGTCCTGTCAGTTAATTTTCGGCAAAGTGAATAGTAACAATCGATAGCGTTATTTAACAGGGAATCTTGTCAGGCAGAAGCTGAAAATCCTGTAGGAAAAATCTGATAGCGGCCGTGCCAGCCTGAGGCTATTGATTCTGTTTATCGATCTTCGCCCAGGCGTCACGCAGGGTAACGGTGCGGTTAAATGTCAGATCATCTGATTTATTGTCTTTTACAAAATAACCCGTGCGTTCGAACTGGTAGTGGATCTCTTCACTCGCGTCCGCCAGCGAGGCTTCCAGCTTGCAGTTCTTTAAGACGGTCAATGATTCCGGGTTCAGGTGTTCGGTAAAATTTTCGCTGGCGGCCGGGTTCGGGTGAGTGAACAGGCGGTCGTATAGATTAACCGTGGCATCGATCGCGTGTTCTGCTGAAACCCAGTGGATGGTGCCTTTTACCTTGCGACCATCGGGTGACGAGCCGCCTTTTGTCGCAGGGTCGTATTCGCAGATCAGTTCTATGACTTCACCGTTTTCATCTTTCACGAAATCAGTGCAGGTGACATAGTAGGCGTAACGCAGACGTACTTCACGACCGACGGACAGACGGAAAAATTTTCTCGGCGCATCCTCGAGGAAGTCGTTGCGTTCGATGTAGATGACCTTGCTGAAGTTGACCGTGCGTGTACCCATCTCCGGCTGTTGCGGATGGTTATGTGCGAGCAGTTCCTCAGTCAGGTCATCAGGATAATTTTTGATGGTGACTTTAAGCGGGTTAAGTACGCCCATGACACGGGTGGCGTGATGGTTCAGATCTTCGCGTATGCTGTTTTCCAGTACGGCCATTTCGATGAAGCTGTCTTTCTTGGTAACGCCGATACGGTCGCAGAAGTCACGGATGGCAACGGACGTATAACCGCGGCGACGCAGACCAGAGATGGTCGGCATACGAGGATCATCCCAGCCATCGACATGCTTATCTACCACCAGCAGGTTGAGTTTGCGTTTGCTGGTGATGGTGTATTTCAGCTGTAGCCGGGCGAACTCGATCTGTTGCGGGTGGCAGGGTGTCTTGACCTCATCCAGCACCCAGTCATACAGCGGGCGATGGTCTTCGAACTCCAGGGTACATAAGGAATGCGTGATGCCTTCGATGGCGTCCGATATGCAGTGCGTATAATCGTACATCGGGTAGATAGGCCACTCGTCACCGGTGCGCTGGTGGTGCGCTTTTTTGATGCGATACAGTGCCGGGTCGCGCATATTGATATTCGGTGAGGCCATATCGATCCTGGCGCGCAGCAGGTATTTACCGTCCTCGAATTCACCGGCACGCATGCGGGCGAACAGATCGAGATTGTCTTCTATGCTACGGTTGCGGTCGGGGCTCTCTCTGCCGGGTTCGGTCAGGGTGCCGCGGTATTCGCGGATCTCTTCAGCACTCAATGAATCGACATAGGCTTTTCCCTGCTTGATCAGCTCGACAGCATAATCGTACAGCTGCTGAAAATAGTCTGAAGAGTGGTACAGTCCGGACCATTCGAAGCCCAGCCACTTTACGTCATCGATGATGGCGTTCACGTACTCGATATCTTCTTTTTCAGGATTGGTGTCATCAAAGCGCAGGTTGCACTTGCCTTTGAAGTCTTCGGCAACACCGAAGTTCAGGCAGATCGACTTGGCGTGACCGATATGCAGGTGGCCATTCGGTTCAGGAGGGAAACGGGTCTGCAATGTGCTGTGTTTTCCCGAATCCAGGTCGTCCCGAATAATGCTGCGGATAAAATTAACCGGTGCCTTTAAGTCGGGTGCAGGTGTTTTGTCGTTATCTGACATATGAGTGATATAAAGCGAGTGAGTTAACAGCCGCGTATTCTACCGCTGAAATGAAGATCGTGCTGAATTTTTATTCTTCGCGCTCCGGCTCCGGCAAGCCGTTCTCATGGACATCGTCTGTACTGTACGAAGAGGTCTGCAGAGCCAAAAAAACAGTAAACAGGCATTCGGTAAAACAGGCACTTGCCAACTGAAAAAGATTGTATAATTTTTCACGATCTTTTGAGGCTGCTATCCATTGCATATTTTCATCATTACACCGGGTATGATCGTTGTTTATTTTTTTACCTTATATTCCAACCTGTTGCAAAATCGACCTGGTTTTATCGAGTGATTAATGGCTGATACTCTGAAAAGTGAACAGCTGCGAGCTTCGCTGGTGCAAAGCTGCGTGCCGGAGATGGACGTGGTGGTGCATGAGTCCATCGCTTCAACCAATGACTGGGCGTTGCAGCAGAGCAAGGCGGGCAGAGGCCTGCCGTTTGCCTGTTTTGCCGAAGAGCAGCTAGATGGCAGGGGGCGGCGTGGCAAGCAATGGCTGATGCCTGCATGCTCGAATATCGCGATGAGCCTCGCCTGGCCGTTCGTCTTACCTGTTCAGCAGATGACTTTACTGCCTTTGAGTATTGCACTGGCCATCGCAGAAACGTTAGAGGCTGTCGGGCTGGAGCAGGTACAGATCAAATGGCCCAATGATGTTTATGTGCGAGGCAAAAAGATTGCAGGTATTCTTATCGAAACGCAGCCGGTCAGCGGTGAATCTGGTGACAGATGCCTGGCGGTGATCATCGGTGTCGGTCTGAATTTTGATATGGGTTCACTGTCGGGCGAGCAGCGTCAGTCGCTGCCGCCGTTTACCGATCTGTGTGGAGAGTGTCAGCACCAGTCTGTCGCCGAAAGAGCGTCACGTGCCGATGTTGCGGTGATGTTGCTGCAACATATTGTTGACCTGTGCGGCCGTTTTCAGCATGATGCAAAACGTAATCTGGAAAGATTTCGCAGCCATTATGATTTTTGCAGGGATAAGCAGATCATCCTCCGGCTTGATGACGGCCAGCGGTTAGAAGGTACTGCCTGCGGGGTAAATGATGATGCTGAACTGCTGGTTTCAGTCGATGGCAGGGAATGCAGGTTTAACAGCGCGGATGTAAGTGTTAAGGCCATGAGTGAGACAATCATGAGCAAGAAACCATGAGCGAGAAGCTATGAGTAATAAAATCGGGTAAGCATGATAGTAACCATCGATATAGGCAACAGTCGGATAAAATGGGCCGGCTGGCGTGACGGGGTAATCGTTGCTCGCGGCAGCGCGGTACACGCAGGGGGAAGTCTATCGGATGATTTTTTTCATCAGCTGTTTGCAGTTCCTTTTGCATCCGGCTCTCCTGATCAGTCTGACTCAGCTGGTAATATGTGGTCGCCGTCGCAGATTTTTGCCGTCTGTGTTGCTGATCAGGATATCCGGCGGGCGCTGGATTTATGGATAGAGCAGAACTGGGCCGTATCGATAGATTATCTGCAGACGCAAAAGCACTATAAAGATATCATCCATGCTTATGCCGAGCCTTCACAGCATGGCGCTGACCGCTGGGCTGCGCTGATCGCCGCTCAGAAGATGTTTCCGGGTGCGGGGCTATGTGTCATCAGTGCTGGCACGGCAATCACTTTTGATTTTATCGATAAACAGGGGCAGCATCTGGGTGGATACATATTGCCGTCTTTTCGGACGATGCATAAAGCATTGACCGCTGACACAGCCAATGTAATATCGGCTGCTGAAGTCTTCAGAGATGATGCAGGAAATAATGGTGAGGATAACCTCAGTCTGCCGGTAAATACCAATGATGCGGTCAATGCCGGGCTGCATCGTCTATTGCGATCGGGTATCCGTGATATCTGCGCGACAGGGGTTAACGATAGAACCGATGACGCCGGCTGGCAGATCGTTATAACCGGCGGCGGAGCTGAGGAGGTCCTGGCTTATCCGGATATGCCGGTCATGCAGCATGTGCCTGACCTTGTCATGCTGGGACTGTATGAAGTGTTGAATCGTGAGGACGGGGCTGCAGGTTGATCTGCACCGCCTTGAATTGAGATAAAAGAGAGTATTGGATAGTTAAGATGCGCTGGTTGTTCTTATTCGTGTTTGCCCTGAACCTTGCCTATATCGGCTGGGGTTTAAACCAGCCGCCGGCTGATCCTTATG
>JADFWE010000349.1 GCA_015222915.1 Pseudomonadota bacterium
AACTCGCCGCGCACGTATTTTAACGCCGGCATCGGGAAATAGGCTTTGCTGCGATTCACCACTTTGTCTGGCAGAAAACCGCGAGACAGCTCTTTTAAAACATGTTTGCCGCCATTGGGCAGCTTCATCTCAGGTGGCATGGAAGCCGCCAGCTCGACCAACTGTGTATCGAGAAACGGGACACGCGCTTCCAGCCCCCAGGCCATGGTCATATTATCGACACGTTTCACCGGGTCATCAACGATCAACGTGGTCACATCCGTGGCCAGTACACGGTCGAGGTACTCATCGGCTTCTACTTCATCGAGCAGATCCTGTATCAACGGCGAAGTAACGTCTTCGGTGTGAAAACGGCTATCCACCATTTCCAGATATTCAGCGTGATCGCGATCAAAATACTCATCAGAGAAACGCCGGATACCGGGTGTAATCGAATGATGCATGCGCGGATACCAGAAATAACCACCGAATACTTCATCGGCACCCTGCCCGCTCTGCACCACCTTCACCTCTTTAGAGACAACTTCAGACAACAGGTAAAACGCGACCGCATCCTGCCCGAACATCGGTTCCGCCATGTTGGCGAACGCTTCTGGCAGCCGGGGCAGCACCTGATCATTCGGCACCATCAGCTGATGATGCTCGGTCTCAAACATCTCTGCGACCGCATCAGAATATTCGAACTCATTGCCTTTCTCTTCCGGCGCATCTTCAAAACCTACGGAGAAAGTCTTTAAGCCTTTCTGCCCGGCCTCTGCCAGCAGCCCGACCAGCAGGCTGGAATCGATGCCACCGGACAACAGGACACCGACCGGCACGTCTGCGATCTTCACCCGCTTCTCGACCGCACGGCGAAGCTCATCATGGATCGCCTGCACCCAGTCCTGCTCCGTCATCTTCTCATCCGGGCGTTTAGCCACCAGTGACCAGTAACGTTTCTCGGTGACCTCACCCTCTGCATCGATCAGCAGATAATGTGCAGGTTTAACTTTTCGGATACCATTGATGATGGTACGCGGCGCGGGCACCACACCATGCAAGCTGAAAAGATTATGCAGCGCACTGCTATCGACAGAGGTATCGACCTTGTCATCAGCATGAATGATGGCCTGCGTATTCGACGCAAACAACAGACGCTGCGAGGTCCTGGAGTAATAAAGCGGTTTGATACCGGTACGGTCGCGAGCGAGCAGTGTTACCTGCCTCTTCTTGTCCCATATGGCGAAAGCGAACATACCCTGAAGTTTTTCGACACAGTTTTCGCCCCACTCGATATAGGCACGCAGGATAACTTCGGTATCACCCGTCGATCTGAACTGATGCCCCAGCCCCTGCAATTCTTTTCTCAAATCCGGGTAGTTATAGATAGTGCCGTTAAAAACCAGCGCGACGCCCGCCGTCTCATCCAGCATTGGCTGTGCGGCTTTTTCACTCAGATCGATGATCGCCAGACGACGATGACCGAAAGCGACAGGCGCATCGATATAACTGCCTGCAGAATCCGGCCCGCGTTTTACCAGTTTTTCTTTCATACGCTCGATGACCGACAGCTCAGGCTGTCGATGATCGAATCGCAATTCCCCACATATTCCGCACATATAAAGATAGTTATAAGTTGAAAGTTATATGTCAGCCTGCTGCCTGTCCGCCACTTTTAACCTGAACCCCGTCACCAGTTTAAAAAGCAGGGCAGACACAACAAGCGCCCACACGATTATCGCACCACTCGGCAGGTCAGTCATCGCTGAAAC
>JADFWE010000350.1 GCA_015222915.1 Pseudomonadota bacterium
CTTATTCAACTGAACTTTCGCCATCAGACGAACCGCCTCTGCCAGGTCATTGACCGAGCCATTGTGGAAGTACGGTGCTGTATCGGTGATATTACGCAGCGTTGTTACACGGAACATGTGTGCATCGGCGGCCTTACCCGTTGCTTCTTCACGACCTTTATCGGCGCTCAGCTTGTATTTTTTCTCATAAGATGCGTCGGCAAAGGTTGGAAATTTGGCATAAAAACCCTGACCAATAGGCATCTTCGGACCATTGAATGCGGCACCGGAGTGGCATGAAGCACAGCCGGTATCAGCAAAAGTATTCATACCTTTAACCTGCTGGGCCGACATGGCTTTCTTATCACCTTTCACGTAACGGTCATAAGCACTGTTCGGCGTGATCAGCGTACGCTCGAACGCGGCGATGGCTTTCGCCAGGTTATCGATATTCATCGAATCCTTACCGAAGGCTTTTTCGAAATATGGCGCATAACCGGGAATCGCTTTGACCTTCGCCATGGCGACATCATGGCTCGGCTCACCCATCTCTACAGGATTAGTGATCGGACCTTTTGCCTGGTCTTCCAGCAGATCGACACGGCCATCCCAGAACTGCACAGAGTAAAAGGCTGAGTTCCATACGGTAGGCGCACTGCGGCCACCGGTTTTACCGTGTACTCCCATCGAGACCGCACGACTGTCATCACCACCTTCCATTATATTGTGGCAGGAGTTGCAGGACACGGTGCCGGTAGAGGAGATTCGCGGATCCATATAAAGCATCTTGCCCAGTTCGACTTTAGCTTCGGTGGTCGGGTTGTTCTCAGGGGCAGGCGCAACATCCGGCAACGCCTCCCAATTCGCAGCAACAGGCAAACTGATGGCAGAAACACCGACGGCAACCGTCATAGCAACAATTGAACGTATTAATTTTTTGTGATTCATCAAATAATCCTCTACTAAATTTGATTAATATTATCTTGATCGATATTGCGTAAACTAAAATATATTAGAATGCGTCTAATTATAGCATCACCCTTGAAAGCGGACAACACATTATATGTCTATTTGTCAGTTATTACTTCTTCCCGAACGATAGCCGAAATCAACCAGCCACAGACCGTCTTATCAGAAACTTACCTGGAACAGGATCTCAGGGTAGGTATTCGAACAATCAACCAACTGTGAGCAGTCCTGATACTGCTCATAAACGATACCGCCACCGATATAGACCCGGTTATTTGTCGAAAAATAAGCACCTGCACGATAACCGTATGAGTCCTGATCATCTATAGAGAACCCTTTAAAATCACCATAATAAGTACGTCGATAAAAAGCACCTACGTAAGGTTTTATAACTTTTGGCTGAGTGAATACATAACGTATCTGCGGACTGAGCTGTGTGATGGATGGATCCCCGAATGCCCAGTACTGCGCATCGATACCGATCTCGAGGCCTTTTATTACATAATAACCAACACCAACACCCAGGATAAGGTAGTCATCATTAAATGCACTACCCGACCCCACGATAACGCCGAGGGAGGTGGAACCGCTGGAAAACGCTGTACTGACACCACCGGTACCCACACTGGCAGCATTCAACGAAGCATTACAACCAAGGGCGAGCACAAAAAACATCGATATAAGCTTTTTCATCATTCTCTTTCTCCGGTATTCAATATATACGCAATATTACTAGAGAGCTTTGCACGATGCAGATATTTCTACGTTCTATTACCATATAAATCACGATACAAACCATCACGACTGATTAACTCCTGATGATGCCCTTCATCGATGATCTTGCCAGCATCAAATACCAGTACGCGATCAGCCTGCTTCACCGCGCTCAGGCGATGGGCGATGATCAAGGTAGTGCGGTTCTGCAGAAATGCATGCATGGCATCGTGCAACAGCGCCTCAGTTTCAGTATCAAGTGATGAGGTCGCCTCATCCAGGATCACCACTTTCGGATCAGCCAGTATCATACGTGCGATCGCCAACCGTTGGCGCTGGCCACCTGACAGACGGATACCGCTGCGGCCGATGATACTCTCCAGCTGATCCGGCATCTGTTTCACCACATCGCTTAACTGTGCGATCGCCAGCGCCTGCCAGATGATTTCATCATCGATATCACGGCCCAGACACAGGTTCTCCCGCACCGTATCGTTAAACATCGCCGGATGTTGCAATACGGTAGCAACATTTTCCCGCACCACGTCGAGACCGATATCTTTGATATTATCACCATCGAAATACAGCTCACCGGAATCGGCCGGATACAGGCCGAGGACTATCTGCACCAGGGTCGACTTACCGCCGCCGCTGGCACCGACCAGGGCTACTTTTTCACCCTCGGTAATAGACAGGCTGACGCCATCGAGCACCGGCAGGCCTTCACCGTAAGAGAAGTGTATATCCTCGACAGAGAGACCAACGGTATGTTTATCCTTGAACGGGTTTTTGATGTGCCGGTACTCCGGCTCCCGCTGCATCGCCAGCAGTTTATTGATACGTTCAATGGCGGCATTGGCACTGAAATAACTGTACTGGATGCTCAGAATCTCCTGCACCGGCGCCATCATGAACCAGAGATAAGCATAGACTGCGAACATCTCGCCGATGCTCAGTCCGCTGAACAGCACCACCACCATGCTGAGGCCGCGGAAAAATTCGAATCCCATCAAAAAGATAAAGAACGAGAGCCTGCCGGCAGCATCACTCTTCCAGCCGAAGGCGATCATATTTTTCTTCAGCTGCTCGGCCCGGGAGACCACGCGCTGCAGATAATGATCCTCACGGTTGCTGGCACGGATCTGCTGGATACCGTCCAGGGTTTCGATCAGTGCCTGCTGAAACAGTTCGAAAGAAACGTTCTCCCTGGCTTTCAGGTTTTTGACTTTCTTGCCCATCACCATGGTGAAATAGATCACCACCGGGTTCATCAACAGGATGAACAGCGCCAGCTGCCAGTGCATCCACAGCAGGATGATGGCAACACCGATCACCGTCAGCACCGCGACGATAAACTTGCTGAGCGTGGCGCCGAGAAAATCGTCGATAGCCGTCACATCGGTAACCAGGTGCGAAGTGATAGAACCGGAACCCACCGACTCGTATTCCGCCATCGAGACTTTCTGCAGGTGCTGCAGCAGACCCAGACGGATACGATAGGTGACATCTTTCGCCACCCGGGTGAATTCGCGCGTCTGCCAGACGGCCAGCAGCAAGGCGACCAGTCGCAACAGCATCGAAAGCAGCATGATGATAGCGATAATGCCTATCGGTGTCAGCCATGATTGCGGAAAGATGCCCGACAGTATCTCGACGATTTTCCCCGGATGCTCCAGCAATACCTCATCGACCAGCAACGGCATCAGCAGCGGTACCGGCACGCTTATCGCAGCCGCAAATGCGGCTATGATATTTGCCAGGACCAGGTGCTTTTTATGCTGTTTGACGATGGCGAAGATGCTCTGCCATGTATAGGGTCGGACTGTTGTGGTTTGATTCATCCTTTCTACTGTTAAATCGGGTTTAATTCTATATGGAACACACCGTTAGCGAACACAGTATCTACCTTTTCATCACATCAGGAAATACCGATATCGGGTAGTCGCATATTACTCGTGAAAGCACAGGCACTGAGGTCTATCCGGCTCAATTTTGTGTGTTTTTGCCTGATACTTACTGTAAGATTTGGCATCTTTACACAAATAGAATACAGCGTCTCCCGGAACAGCCAATATGAACAGCGAACACGCCCTGCAAGCCCTTATTTTTGATGTCGACGGCACCCTTGCCGATACCGAGCGCGACGGCCACCGCGTTGCTTTTAACCGTGCTTTTGAAGAATATGGCATGGACTGGGACTGGAGCGTAGAAACCTACGGCGACCTGCTGGCAGTGACCGGCGGCAAAGAGCGCATGAAATACTTCGTCGAAAACTTCTCTGACGGTTAGACCATCCCCGAGGATATCGAAACACTTATCCCCGAGCTGCACCAGGCCAAAACCCGTCACTATACCGAACTGCTGTCCACCGGCGCTATCCCGCTGCGCCCCGGGGTCGAACACCTGATCAACGAGGCTCGTGAACGTAAATACCGCCTGGCCATCGCCACTACCACGACACCTGAAAACGTCACCGCCCTGCTCACCCATACCCTGGGAGAAGAATCGATCGAGTGGTTCGAAGTGATTGCTGCCGGTGATATCGTGCCGGCGAAAAAGCCGGCGGCTGATATCTAC
>JADFWE010000351.1 GCA_015222915.1 Pseudomonadota bacterium
ACATTAAAACAATGTTTTTATCTTCGCGTCTCTGCGGCTTTGCGCGAGAAATATGGTCTTTTCTTGATGTCCGCTTCTAGCCGTAAACAGACCTCAGCAATCAGGTCTTGTATAGTATGACCTTACCTGCAGGTATTTACTCTTGAGCGCAAAATCCGTCGCAGTCAGGTTATTATCACGCCGTGAGCATTCTGCTTTCGAGATCCGTGACAAGCTGCAAAAACGTGATTTTGAGGAAGCCGAGATCGAGCAGGCGATAGACGAACTGCAGCAGGGCGGCTGGTTGTCTGATGAGCGATTTGCCGAAGCTTATATCCGCATGCGTCAGCTTAAAGGTTTTGGTCCGATCCGCATCGCTATCGAACTGAACGAACGTGGCGTAAAAGAAAGCATCGTAGAGCAGTATCTGCATGCCGGTGATCAGACCTGGACAGAGACTTTAGCGCAGCAGTACCAGAAAAAGTACCGGGATAAATCGATCACAGATTACAATGACAAGGCAAAGCGGATACGGTTTTTGCAGTATCGAGGGTTTCCGCTCGATGCTGTTTATCGAATCGTTAATCAGAGTGTCTCTGATTAAACGTCATATAAAACAATATTATATTACCATTACTTAAAGTAAATAATCATGAGTGTAACAGCGGTGAAAACAAGCGCAGAGTTAAGGCAGGCCTTTCTTACATACTTTAAAGACAAGGGCCATGAAGTGGTTTCCAGCAGTTCACTGGTGCCGGGTAATGATCCGACGCTGCTGTTTACCAATGCCGGTATGGTGCAGTTTAAAGATGTGTTTTTAGGGCGGGATAAACGGCCTTATACCCGGGCTACATCGAGTCAGCGCTGTGTGCGTGCCGGTGGTAAACACAACGATCTGGAAAATGTCGGTTATACCGCCAGGCACCACACCTTCTTCGAGATGCTGGGCAACTTCAGCTTTGGTGATTATTTTAAAGAAGATGCCATTAAATACGCCTGGGAATTTCTCACCGAGGTGGTCGGTCTGCCGGCTGAAAAACTCTGGATCACGGTTTATGCCGATGATAGCGAAGCGGAAGATATCTGGCTGAATACCGTTGGTGTCAGTGCTGAGCGGTTCAGCCGTATCGGTGACAAACCCGGTAAAAAATACGAGAGTGATAATTTCTGGGCGATGGGTGATACCGGTCCCTGCGGTCCCTGTACCGAGATATTCTACGATCACGGCGAAGATATCTGGGGCGGCCCGCCGGGCACACCGGAAGAGGACGGTGACCGCTATATCGAGATCTGGAACCTGGTGTTCATGCAGTACAACCGCAGCGCCGATGGCGAGATGAACCCGCTGCCGGCACCGTCGGTCGATACCGGTATGGGGCTTGAGCGTCTGGCCGCCATCCTGCAGGGCGTGCACAACAACTACGATATCGACATCTTCCAGCACCTGATCAGGGCCGCTGCCAAAGAGACTAACACCAGCGATCTGGCAGACAAATCATTGCGCGTTATCGCGGACCATATCCGTTCCTGCGCTTTTTTATGTGTGGATGAAGTCATGCCGTCGAATGAAGGCCGCGGCTATGTACTGCGCCGCATCATCCGCCGCGCCTGCCGTCATGGCCATCAGCTGGGCATGGACGGTTTATTCTTCTACAAACTGGTGCAGCCGCTGGTCGAAGTGATGGGTGAAGCCTATCCTGAACTGGTAAAGGCACAGGCTAACATCGAACGCATCTTGAAGCTGGAAGAAGAACGTTTTGCCGAGACGCTCGATAACGGCATGAAAATTCTGCAGCAGGATATCGCGAAGCTGACAGATAAAACGATTACCGGCGAGACCCTGTTCAAGCTCTATGACACCTATGGCTTCCCGGTCGATCTAACGGCCGACATCGCCCGTGAGCGCGGTCTGGAGATCGATGAGGCTGGTTTTGAAGCCTGTATGGAAGCTCAGCGTGAACGTGGCCGCAGTGCCAGCCAGTTCGGCGTCGATTACAACAAGGATGTACAGGTGGATTGTGACTGTGTTTTCACCGGTTACGACCTGGAAAAACAGATAACAACCGTAGTCGAACTGTTCAGTGGGTCGGATGCGGTCGAATCGTTGAGCGAAGGGCAGCAGGGTATTGTCATCCTCAACGAAACACCGTTCTACGGTGAGTCTGGCGGTCAGGTGGGTGATACCGGTGTGCTGGTCTCAGGCAATGCCCGGTTCGTTGTCAAAGACACCCAGAAGCAGGGCAATGCCGTCCTGCATATCGGTGAACTGCAGTCAGGCACTATCAGCAAGGGCGACGAACTCGATGCCGAAGTCGATGCCGAGAGCCGCAAAGCCATCAGCCGGAATCATTCGGCGACGCATCTTATGCATGCAGCACTGCAGCAGGTGCTGGGCGATCATGTCTCGCAGAAAGGCTCCCTGGTGGATGCCGACAAACTGCGTTTTGATTTCTCTCATTTCGAGCCGGTGAAAAAAGAAGAGCTGCAGCGTATCGAGCAGATCGTCAATGCGCAGATCCGCGGCAACGCTGAAGCCCGTGCTAAAGAGATGCCACTGGAGGAAGCAAAAGCCTCTGGTGCTATGGCCCTGTTCGGTGAAAAATATGCCGATGTCGTGCGTGTCGTCAGCATGGGTAACCCTGTAGAAAACGACCGGTTCTCGACAGAGTTATGCGGTGGCATCCACGTGGATCGCGTTGGCGATATCGGCTTTTTCAAGATTACTGCTGAGACCGGTATCGCCTCTGGCGTTCGCCGTATAGAAGCGGTTACCGGTGGAGCGGCAGTTAACTGGGTGGAAGAAAAAGAACGGCAGCTGGATTCACTGGCACAGATGCTGAAGAGCAGCCGAGATGAAGTAAACGGTAAAGTCGAACAGTTGATGCAGCGCTTGAAGGAGCAGGATAAACAGCTGACGCAGTTAAAAGGCAAGATGGCATCGCAGGCCGGCAGCGACCTGAGTTCGCAGGCAGAAGACGTCGGCGGCGTTAAGGTGTTGACCGCTTTTCTCGAAGGTGCCGACAGCAATACTCTTCGGGATACGATGGATCAGCTGAAAAACAAGCTGGGTTCAGCCGCTATCGTGCTTGCCAGTGATGAAGGCGGCAAAGTGAAGCTGATCGCCGGTGTCACCAAAGACCTGACAAAAACCCTGAAAGCCGGTGACCTGGTTAACATCGCTGCAGCAGAAGTCGGTGGCAAAGGCGGCGGTAGACCGGATATGGCACAGGCCGGTGGATCGAATCCGGCGGCTATCCCGCAGGCACTGGATGCAGCAAAGGCATGGCTGCAAGGTCAGCTCTAGTTATTTCGTAAATAAGTAGGCGTCTGTTTTCGGCTAGAAACGGACATCAAGAAAAAACAATATTTCTCGCGCAAAGCCGCAGAGGCGCAAAGGAAAAGCGTTTGAGATTTGTCATTGCGA
>JADFWE010000352.1 GCA_015222915.1 Pseudomonadota bacterium
GGCGGAATTGGTAGACGCGCTGGTTTTAGGTACCAGTGTCTTTGACGTGAGAGTTCGAGTCTCTCCTTTCGCACCATTTTTCTTAGTTAACAGAAAGCTTTCTAAAAAGTTTTATCTACCGAGGTTTATATGCAAGTTTCAGTTGAAGCAGGTGAAGGTCTAGAGCGCAAGCTAACCGTTCAGGTACCTGCAGAAACCGTGGAAATGGAAGTCAATAATCGATTGAGCTCCATGAAAAATTCAGTGCGTATGGATGGCTTTCGTCCTGGCAAGATTCCTCTTAAGGTCATCAAGCAGAAATATTCCGGTGCCGTGCTGCAGGAAGTGGCTGGCGAACTGATGCAGAGCACCTTCCGTGATGCGCTGACACAGGAAAGCCTGCGTCCAGCCGGTGATCCAGTCATCAAAGCAAAAGATCCTGTACTCGGCCAGGTGATGGAATATACCGCTACTTTTGAGGTTTACCCTGAAGTTTCTGTGGCACCAGTGGCTGATATGGCCATAGAGAAAACAGAGGCGACGGTCAAAGACAGCGATGTCGACAATATGATAGACGTTCTGCGTAAGCAGAAGATGGACTGGGCTGAAGTCGAGCGTGCTTCAGCTGATGGTGACCGTATCACTATCGATTTTGTCGGTACTCTCGAAGGTGAAAAATTCGACGGTGGCAGTGCAAACGATATGCCGCTGGTACTGGGCTCCGGTCAGATGATCCCGGGTTTTGAGGAAAATCTGGTCGGCCTGAAAGTGGCTGGTGAAACATCGTTCAAAGTACCTTTCCCTGATGACTACGCATCCAGTGAGCTTGCCGGTAAAGAAGCCGAGTTTGCGATCACCGTTAAAAAAGTTGAAGAGCCAAAACTTCCTGAGATAGACGAAGAATTTGCTAAAGCCTTTGGTGTCGAAAGCGGTGATGTCGCACAGCTGAGAACTGATATCACTGAAAACATGAACCGTGAGCTGGCCAAACGTCTACGTGTCCTGTTAAAAGAGAATGTTATGGCAGCACTGGTCGATGCCAATGCTGTCGACGTGCCTTCTGCCGTGGTTAAGGAAGAAGCGGAAACGCTTAAAAAGCAGAGCGAAGTTCAGAGCCCGGGTAACAATATACCGGTTGAAGAATTTATGGATGATGCCAAACGACGTGTTCAGCTGGGTATCCTGCTGTCTGAAGTAGCCAAAACGGCTGCCCTGAATCTCAGCGCTGATACGGTTAAAGAGCGTATCGAAGAGATGGCAAAAGATTACGATGATGCAGATGAATTCGTGCGTTACTACATGAGTAACCAGGAATTATTGCGCGGTGTTGAAACACTGGTAATGGAAGATGCAGTCGTAGACTGGATCGCCGGTCAGGCAAAGGTGGCCAGCAATACCAGTACTTTTGATGAAGTGATGAATCCAGAGTCAAAGTAAACCTGGTAGAGTGGACCGGCAAAAAATAAATAACTGGTCTAATATAGCAGTCTGACAAGGCTGATATTTAGAGCCTGCATATAGGACAAGTATAATGATAAACAATAATAATTATAAAGGTGCCCTGGAGGCACAATCATTAGGTCTGGTCCCGATGGTGGTAGAGCAGACCGCACGTGGTGAGCGTTCCTACGACATCTATTCACGACTGCTGAAAGAGCGCGTCATATTCATCGTTGGTCCTATCGAAGACCACATGGCTAATCTTATCGTCGCCCAGCTATTGTTCCTTGAGTCAGAAAATCCGGATAAAGATATATCGGTCTACATCAACTCTCCGGGTGGTTCGGTGACTGCAGGACTCGCTATCTATGACACCATGCAGTTCATCAAGCCTGATATCAGTACACTGTGCATCGGTCAGGCAGCGAGCATGGGTGCGGTGTTGCTGGCCGCAGGTGCCAGGGGCAAACGGTATTCTCTGCCTCATTCACGTGTCATGATCCATCAGCCATTAGGCGGTTTTCAGGGACAGGCCAGTGATATCGAGATCCACGCCAAAGAGATCATGAAGATCCGTGAGCAGCTAAATCAATTACTGGCGGATCATACCGGTCAGGACATCGCGACCATCGATAATGATACCGAACGCGACAATTTCATGGGTGCCGACGAAGCCGCTAAATACGGGCTGATCGACGAAGTCCTGGATACCCGCAAATAATTCAAGGCTAAGAGCAATCCCGATCCAGGTTTCTGTGGCTATTACGGAACAGGTTTTCCGTGTTTTCTCCGGTCTGTCAGCGGGAAAAATGGTTGGTTTTTAGCCATATCGTACGGCTTTAGCGCCACTGTTTACCTGCCGGAAAGTGACGTTCGTCACAATTTCCCCTAATTCTCCAGAAATGCCTGCGAATTTGCCTGAATTCATCAGAAACTTAAGGCTGAAAACCTGCATGAATTTTATCTATGCGCTATTGTCTAGTGTAATAACAATAATTTTATAATTAATACAATATTTACTTGAAAGATGGGGCCTGAGTTGGCAAGGTATGGTTATTATCGGTAGTGATACTGTATTATTAGAGTGTAGCGCCGGGGTTTGCCCCTGATGTACCAAGAGAAGATTTATGAGTGATGACAAAAATACCACCGGAAACGAGACTGAGAAACTGCTTTACTGTTCTTTCTGTGGAAAAAGCCAGCATGAAGTTAAAAAACTGATCGCAGGACCGTCGGTCTACGTCTGCGACGAATGTGTCGAATTATGTAATGATATTATTCTCGAAGAGCTGGAAGACGAAACCAGCACTGCGATCAAGAAGTTACCTACCCCTAAAGAGATCAATGCGATACTCGATGATTATGTCATCGGGCAGGTACGGGCTAAAAAAATTCTGTCTGTAGCCGTGTA
>JADFWE010000052.1 GCA_015222915.1 Pseudomonadota bacterium
AAATAGCAGAAAAGAAATTTGGTTTAATGTCGCGCAAGGTCCTTCTCGGAACCACACTGGGCGCAGCATTATTTTTCATGATCGTCGGTGTCGTCTTCTGGGGCGGATTCAATACCGCGATGGAAGTTACCAATACCCTGGACTTCTGTATCTCGTGTCATGAGATGGAAGAAAATGTTTTCCAGGAATACAAAAAGACCATCCACTATACCAACCGTAGCGGTGTTCGTGCTACCTGTTCTGACTGCCACGTTCCCCGTCCATGGATACACAAGGTGGTGAGAAAGATCCAGGCCAGCAACGAGGTGTTCCACAAGATACTCGGCACCATCGACACACCCGAAAAATTTAATGAAAAGCGTTTGCACCTGGCCAAAAATGTCTGGCACGCGATGAAATCAACAGATTCACGCGAGTGCAGAAACTGTCACGATTTCGATTCTATGAAACCTGAGGACCAGAAGAAGCGTTCACGCAAGCAGCATGCGACCGCGATGGAAGACGGTAATACCTGTATCGATTGCCATAAAGGCATCGCGCATAACAAGGTACACGACAAGCTGACGGAAGAAGAGCTGGAAGAGATATCACAGGCTATTCCTGAAAACAAACGTCCTATCGCACCACAGTGGCAGGCGTTCATCGATAACGGTAAAAAACTGGTATCTAAAGATGACGAGGCCAAAGCACCTGCGGTAAAATCTGCACCTGCTGCAAAAGCTGAAGTCCCTACGGCCAAAGACGCGCCTGCAGCCGAAGCAACAACTGCACCCGCAGCTGCAGCAGCACCTGCGGCGCCATCAGGGGACACAGGTAGCACTTCAGGCATCGACTGGAGCGGTATCGAAGCGGCAGAGATCACTCTGTTCTTCCCTGGCCAGGCCTCGCTTGAATGGGTACTCAAAGGCAGTGACCATGGCGGCAAACGCGCCTTCACCAAGGGTGATCGCTGCTTCGAATGCCACGAAGAGGAAGAGGTTGATATCGGTGAACTGATCATAAGCGGTGAGAAAGTTGAGCCTACACCGATTCCCGGCAAACGCGGTAGCATCCCTGTTAGCATCAAATCTGCTCATGATGCAGACAACCTGTACATGCAGTTCCAGTGGGAAGATGGTGAACATGCCCCTGTCCCGTTTGCTGAAGGTGGCAAGATGGATGCGGATAACCCGATCAAACTGGCTATCATGCTGGCATACGATGACGAAGAGAATCCAAAAGTAGAATTTGCAGAACGTGCAGGTTGCTGGCAGTCATGTCATCACGATGTCAATTACATGCCGCATCAGCCTGCGGATTCAGAACTAACCGGTGCATTGTCAAAACGTCTTGACCTTAGCGACGGCTTCACCAAATATCTGAAAGAAAGCCGTACCTCTATCGAAGTTGAAGGTAAAGACGGTAAGAAACGCGGTGGCTGGGACAAACTGAAAAGCGAAGAAGAGATTCAGGCATTGCTGAAAGACGGTGCGTTCATGGATCTGTTGCGCTATAAATCAGGTACCGGTGAGTCTGAAGACGGGTATATCCTCGACGAACGGGTCATGAGCGGCGGTCAGGGCGTACACTTCACCGGCGAACTGAAAGACGGTGTCTGGACGGTCGAGATGACCCGAAAACTCACCTCCGACAAACCGGGTGATGTCAGTATGGCGCTGGACCAGTGGTACAATATCGGTTTCGCCATCCATGATGACTACAGCAACAGTCGCTTCCATCATGTATCACTCGGCCTGAAACTCGGCTTCGATGATGAAGACGCAGAGATCAATGCCATAGCAAAATAATTGTTTCTTGATACAATACAGGGCCGCCAGTTGAATAACCGGCGGCCTTTTTTATATATCGGAATACCGTCACCACCTCAAAAGGCACAACCATGAAATGGCAACTACTATTACTGCTGTTAACACTGAGCACCTTCAATACCGCGGCGCATTCCGATACAGATAAGCCCGATACTGACAGACCCCTGGTCGTGATCAAAGATTTCAAGTTTATCCCGCAGGAGATCACCATCAAACGTGGACAGAGCATAACCTGGGAGAATCAAGAAAAGCGTCAGTATCATAATGCCTGGTTCGAAGCACTAGGTGAAGAAGAACCTGACTACATCTTCCCCGATGAGACCTATGATCGTGAATTCAAAAAGACAGGAAAGTTCCCCTACCGATGCGGCCCGCACCCCAAGATGACCGGCACCGTACACGTAACGGAGTAGCTCTAAAGCCTGAATATTAAACCTGAATATTAAACCACGACATTAAGCCCAGATATTAAGCCTGGATATTAAAAACCTGCAATGAAACCATCAACGATAGCCAAAATCATCGCTTTTAAAGTTGCGCTCATGATCACTGTGGTCGCACTGGTTCTGGTATCGATGCCAGAGAAATCCCATGCGAGCAGCACTGCAGCTGATGGTGCTACCGCCAGCGACACTAAAAAACTGTACAAAGACAACTGCGCCGAATGTCACAGTAGCGACCGTCTCGGTGCCATGGGCCCGGCGCTGCTACCGGAGAACCTGAAACGCCTGCGCAAAAAAGCCGCTATCGAGGTCATCAAAAATGGTCGTGTGGCAACACAGATGCCCGCCTTCAAAGAGAAACTGGATGACCAACAGGTGCAGTCACTGGTCGAACTGATCTATACCCCGTTAAAAAAGGCACCTGTCTGGGGAGAGAAGGAAATAAAAACCAGCCAGATCATCCACAATCGGCAGCAGGATCTGCCCGATAAGCCGGTGTTCGAAGTCGATGACCTGCTCAACCTGTTCCTGGTAGTCGAACTGGGCGACCATCACGTCACCCTGCTCGACGGTGACAAACTCGAACCCATCCACCGCTTCGAATCACGTTTTGCCCTGCACGGCGGCCCCAAATATTCACCCGATGGTCGATTTGTTTATTTCGCCTCACGTGACGGCTGGATCAGCAAATACGATATCTATAACCTGAAACTGGTCGCCGAGATACGTGCCGGTATCAACACCCGCAACCAGGCCGTCTCTGCCGATGGCCGCTACGTGATGATCGCCAACTACCTGCCGCATACACTGGTACTGTTAGACGCAAAAGATCTCAGTCTGCTCAAGGTCTTCGAGGTGAAAGACAGTACAGGCAAGACTTCACGTGTCAGCGCCGTCTACACCGCACCACCGCGTAACAGTTTTATCGCCGCACTCAAAGACATCCCAGAACTCTGGGAGATCTCCTATGAAGACGAACCACCTGTCGGTTTTGGCCGCTGGGTACACGACTACAACCCCGACTCCGGTGAAAACGATGACCCGGAACCATTCCCGGTACGGCGGATCACGGTGAACGATTACCTCGATGATTTCTTTTTCGATCAGGAATATGTCTCACTGATCGGTGCCTCACGAGAAGGCAAAGGTCAGGTCGTGGATATGGACCTGGGAAGAGTCATCGTACCCGATCTCGAACTGCCCGGCATGCCTCACCTCGGCTCAGGCATCACCTTCGAATACAAGGGCCGCACGGTACTGGCGACACCTAACCTCAAAAAAGGTGATATCAGCGTCATCGACATGGAGACATGGAAGACCATCAAACACATCAAAACCCTGGGGCCGGGATTCTTTATGCGCAGCCATAAGAACACCCACTATGCCTGGGTCGATGTATTTTTTGGTCCCAATAAAGATGTCATGCACGTGATCGACAAACGCACCCTGGAAATCGTCAAAACCCTGCGCCCTGCTCCCGGAAAAACGGCAGCTCATGTCGAGTTCACCCGCGATGGCAAGTACGCCCTGTTAAGCATCTGGGACAAAGATGGCGCCATCATCGTCTATGATGCCGAAACCTTGAAAGAGATAAAACGCCTGCCGATGAACAAACCTTCTGGAAAATACAACGTGTATAACAAAACACGGTACCTGGAAGGCACCAGTCATTAATCTGGCCAGAGTCTGATACCAATTCCAGTCTTAAGGGCACCTCTA
>JADFWE010000353.1 GCA_015222915.1 Pseudomonadota bacterium
AAAGCAGTTTGCAAAGCAGTTTACCAAAGCAATAAACGACAATGATTCTTAACATTTCAGGATATTCAAAATGAGTTCTATTCGCACCGCCGTTTTCCCCGTGGCTGGTCTGGGCACACGTTTTTTACCCGCGACCAAAGCCATCGCTAAAGAGATGCTGACAGTGGTCGATAAACCGCTGATCCAGTACGCTTCAGAAGAGGCGGTTGCCGCCGGTATGGATACCCTGGTGTTCATCGTCGGTAGAACCAAAAATGCCATCATCGATCATTATGACAAAGCCTATGAGCTGGAAACCGAGCTGGGCTTGCGTGACAAGCAGGCGCTGTTAAAAGTCGTGAAGGATGTGGTGCCGTCACATATCCACTGTGTCTTTATCCGTCAGTCAGAAGCATTAGGGCTGGGGCACGCGGTTCTGTGTGCCGAGCCGGCCGTCGGCGACAAACCTTTTGCCGTTCTGTTGCCGGATGATCTGATCTACAACAAAGATGGTCCAAGCTGTATCCAGCAGATGGTCGATGTGTTCGAGCAGCAGCAGGGCAGTATCATCGGCACGCAGACCGTGGCCATCACCGAGAGTGATAAATACGGTATGGTTGCCGGCCCTAAACTGTCGGACCGGGTCTCGCGTGTTGATGAGATAGTCGAAAAGCCGGCTCCGGAAGAAGCGCCTTCTGATCAGGCTGTCGTCGGGCGATATATCCTGACGCCTGCCATCATGGATAAACTAAAAACCACCAAACGCGGTGCCGGTAATGAGATCCAGTTAACCGATGCGATTGCCGAGCTGAGAAAAACGGAAGAGATTTTTTCTTATAGCTTCGAAGGCCGAAGATATGATTGTGGTAGTAAAATCGGGTACTTAGAGGCTAATGTTGAGATAGCACTTCAACATGATGAGATGGCTGATGACTTTAAAGCCTATCTCAAAAATCTTGATATCTGATCGTCAACAGCGGGTTTCCCGGCTGAAAGATCTCTAGTAAATGTAAAAAAGCGATGCCAGGAATATGACCGGGCATCGCTTTTTTTATGTGTTCGTATTTTGCCAGCAATGAGATGACATGCGCCGTTGGTCAAACGGTTGGCGTATTCTGACAATCTTTATCAGTTACCCTATGTGAGCATACTGCCTCATTAGAATATGGGGTGGATAAAATGAAAAAACATGGATCTGATATATCGCACAAATCCGAATCGCATTCTTTATCAGGCTCGATCTCAGGTGATCACGCATCTGATGATGCTTCAGCGGATGAGGGGCAGAAATATCCAGACTCTCATTATCTGGCACCCGGTCGTTTTTCCGGTGTCGTCTTATTTCTCGCCATCATCGTTTTTAGTCTAATCATCTCTATCAGTTATTATCTTATGTTCTCCTGATCATTTAGAGGCGCCCTGTAAACTCAATTTCTGTTCTGCATTATCGTTTGCATTATCGCCAACCGGGCGTTACGATAAGCTCTGAAATTTATTGGGATATTTGTTGAAAATATCAATAAAAAGGATACCTCTTTAACGTGAGTTTGAACGGACATCTGGATAGTTCTATATCTATCGCGACACCTGACGTTGCATCAGCAGCGGTTTATGGCTCACAACCACAGCGGCAACTCGCGACAGCGCTGAAGATCGTCGGCTTAGCTGTTATCTGCTCCTCCGGTGCAGCACAGGCAGCACCGCTGCCATCTCCCGGTACAGTTATTGCCCCCATCGATAAACCTGTCTATCAGCCGGAGCGCACGCAGACACCACAGATCTCCCACGAAGAAAAACCCGCACCTGCCGTACCCGAATCCAGCCTTAAAGTAAGAGTTAACAGTTTCAGGTTCGAAGGCAACACCACTTTCAGCGACCAGAAATTACAAGCCGCTGTAGCCGGGTTCGAAGGCAAAGACTTATCCATCGCAGAGATCTATCACGTCGCCGATGTCGTCGAACGTCACTATCGTTTCAACGGCTACCTTTTAACCTCTGTCTATGTGCCTGCGCAACAGATCAACTCAGGCACTATTACGCTTGAGGTCATCGAAGGCCGTCTCGGTGAAGTAAAGATAAAGGGTGAACTCGACAGCTATTCAGAAGCCTTCCTCGCCCGCCAGGTCGATGATCTGCAACCGGGTGAGATCATCAGTGATGACGACCTCGAGAGAGAAACCCTGTTGATGGGCGATCTTCCCGGGCTGGAAACCCGTGCGGTGAT
>JADFWE010000354.1 GCA_015222915.1 Pseudomonadota bacterium
CGCAGACACGGACAGAGCAGCATTTTTTAACCGGCGAAAAGTTTCTCGATTACATCGCTTATATGGGCTGCGCTCCCGCCGTCCAGTTTCAGACAGATGATGACGGCAGTGATTTCTGCTTTATCAAAATACATCAATACGATTCAGCCGAACTCATCCATAGCAGGATTCAGACCAGGGCACCTCACTGCCCCGGCTGCAAGAAAGCCGTGAAGAACTGGCAAACGAATATAAGCTCAACACAGATACACTGTGACCTGTGCGCTACCACTGCCGGCATCGAAAATTTCGACTGGCGAAAAATGGCCGGTTACGCACAGCTGTTTATCGAGATCACCGACATCTTCCCCAAAGAAGCCATACCGCAACAGATACTGCTGGATAAACTTGCAGATATCACAGATACCGGATGGCAGTATTTCTACAGCTGCAAATAACGGCAGCAGACCACACCGTTATTGCATAGTGGTGTAAAATAGCGTGCTTTATTTCAGCCATCCAAGAAGATATTCATGAAAGTTTTGATCATTGGCAGCGGCGGCCGCGAACATGCCCTCGCCTGGAAAGCAGCACAGTCTCCCCTCGTCAACCAGGTATTCGTCGCCCCGGGTAATGCCGGTACCGCACTGGAAAACAATATCGAGAATATCGATATCGGCGCCGAAGATATTCCAGCCCTGCTCGACTACGCCAAAAATAATCAGATCGATCTCACCATCGTCGGCCCGGAAGCCGCGCTTGTCGAAGGCATCGTCGATGTCTTCACAGAAAATGATCTGAAAATTTTCGGCCCGACAAAAGCAGCCGCTCAGCTGGAAGGCTCAAAGGCTTTCACCAAAGACTTTCTCGAGCGCCATAAGATCCCTACCGCTTTTTATGGCAACTTCACCGAGATCGATCCCGCCATCGCCTATATCAACGACAAAGGCGCACCCATCGTCATCAAAGCAGACGGCCTGGCTGCCGGCAAAGGCGTCATCCTGGCACAGACCAATGAAGAAGCCATCGCCGCCGTCAAAGATATGCTGGCCGGTAACAAGTTCGGCGATGCCGGTGCCCGCGTGGTGATCGAAGAATTCTTATACGGTGAAGAAGCCAGCTTCATCTGCATGGTCGATGGCAAAAACGTCCTGCCGATGGCCAGCTCACAGGACCACAAAGCCCGCGACGACGGCGACACCGGCCCAAATACCGGTGGTATGGGCGCGTATTCACCGGCACCCGTGGTAACCACAGAGATGCACGACCGCATCATGCAGATGGTCATAGAACCTACCGTCAAAGGCATGGCAGATGAAGGCAATGCCTTCACCGGTTTTTTATACGCCGGCGTGATGATCAACAAAGAAGGCATCCCGAAAGTGCTGGAATATAACGTACGTTTCGGCGACCCTGAAACCCAGCCCATCATGATGCGCCTGAAGTCAGATCTGGTACAACACTGTTTAGATGCCATCGGTGGCAAGCTGGACAGTGCAAGCACACAGTGGGACGAACGTACTTCACTGGGTGTCGTGCTTGCTGCCGGCGGCTACCCTGACAGCTATGAAAAAGGCGATGTCATCAGCGGACTGGAAGGTACAGAAACCGATGATACAAAAGTCTTTCACGCCGGCACTGCCAATAAAAACGGCGATGTCGTCACCAATGGCGGCAGGGTCCTGTGCGCGGTCGCACTCGGTGATTCAGTTACCGATGCACAGAAAAAAGCATACCAGGTCGTCGACAGGATAAGCTGGAATAATATTTATTACCGTACCGATATCGGACACAGGGCTATTGCGCGGGAGCGCAATAGCCAATGAAAA
>JADFWE010000355.1 GCA_015222915.1 Pseudomonadota bacterium
AAAAGAATTAAACTACAAACTTTATATATTTTTAACCGTAACAAATTTAATCATCTTACGAACAATCTTTAGTTGAGGAAAAGAAAATGAGTGGTAACGAGTCTCGCCAGCAAGCAATTCACCAGATAACCAACCGTACCCCGACCGCCGTCACACAGCCAGAGAAACTGGGTGACATCTGGGCGGATGACGTTTTTAATCTGGCAAAGATGGAATGGGCACTTTCTAAAAATGCATTTAAAGCGATCAAGAAAACCGTTCAGGGCGGCACTCCTCTGGACGCAGCCACTGCAGATATCGTCGCTTCTGCGATGAAAGAGTGGGCAGTTTCAAAAGGCTGTAAATTCTTCTCACACATCTTCTACCCGATGACCAATATCACGGCTGAAAAGCATGACGGCTTCATCATTACCAATTCTGACGGCAATGCCATCACCGAATTCACCGGCAGCCTGCTGATCAAAGGCGAACCTGACGGTTCATCTTTCCCTAACGGCAGCATCCGCATGACCAATGCGGCGCGCGGTTACACCGCATGGGATCCATCAAGTCCGGCCTACATCATGCACACTGATAATGGCGCAACACTGATGATCCCCTGTGTCTTCATGTCGTGGACCGGTGAAGCACTCGATAAAAAGATTCCACTGCTGCGTTCTAACGATGCAATGAACAAAGCGGCGCAGAAAGTGCTGAGCCTGATGGGTGAGACTGAGATCGCACCATTGAATTCGAGCTGTGGCGCTGAGCAGGAATACTTCCTGGTCGATGCTAACTTTGCCAACAGCCGTCCTGACCTGCTGCTGACCGGCCGTACCCTGTTCGGTGCGCCATCGGCTAAAGGCCAGGAATTCGACGATCATTATTTCGGTGCTATCCCGGCTCGCGTTCAGGTCTACATGCAGGATCTGGAAGACCAGCTATACCGTCTGGGCATCCCTGCTAAAACACATCATAACGAAGTAGCGCCCGGCCAGTTCGAGATCGCTCCTTACTTTGAAGCTGCCAACGTCGCTGCCGACCACCAGCAGATGATGATGACACTGCTGAAGAGCACCGCGAAAAAACACGGCTTTGTCTGCCTGCTGCACGAAAAACCATTTGCCGGCATCAATGGTTCCGGTAAACACGTTAACTGGTCTGTCGGTAACGCCACGCAGGGCAACCTGCTCGACCCCGGTCACACGCCACATGACAACCTGAACTTCCTGCTGTTCTGTGGTGCGGTTATCCGCGGCGTTCACAAGTTTGGTCCGCTGCTACGTGCGGTTATCGCTTCTGCAGCCAATGACCACCGCCTGGGCGCAAATGAAGCGCCGCCAGCAATCCTCTCTGTTTACCTGGGCGACCAGCTGGAAAAAGTTTTTCAGGATATCAAAGAGGGTAAACTCACCAACAGCAACAGCGGCGGCGAGATGGACCTGGGTCTGGATCAGATCCTCAACTTTGACCGTGACCCCGGCGACCGCAACAGAACATCGCCCTTCGCTTTCACCGGCAACCGTTTCGAGTTCCGTGCCGTCGGTTCCTCACAGTCTGTTTCAGGCCCACTGGTCGCGATGAATACCATGCTGGCTGACTCACTGAACTGGATCGCTGAAAAACTGGAAGCCGAGCTGAAAAACAATGATCAGGCAGACGCTGTCGTCAATGTACTTAAAGAGCTGATGGATGAACACGGCAACGTGGTCTTCGGCGGTGACGGCTATTCTTCAGACTGGCATGAGATGGCCGTCAGCGAACGCGGCCTGAAAAATATTCCGACCACTGCAGACGCCTTACCTGCTTTCCGTGAAGAATCGGTGAAAAAACTGTTCGAAAGCACTGGCGTATTGTCACCTGTAGAGCTTGAGAGCCGCTTCGAAGTCTATGCCGAGCAGTATGTGCTGTCGATCGAAGTGGAAGCAAAACTGGTTATCGACATGGCGAAAACGACGATATACCCTGCCGCTATGAGCTACCTTTCAGGTCTGGCAAAAACCGGTAAACGTATGGCCAAGCTGGATATCGATCTGGACAACTCTGCCGCTAAAACCGTCGCCAGCGAGATCAATGCGATGATGGCCGCTGTCGATAAACTCAGCGCAGCCATGGAGAAACATGATTTCGCTTCGACAGAAGAGCACATGCAGTTCTGTGCGAATGATCTTCGCAGCCTGATGGAAGAAGTTCGCTCACATGCAGACGTACTGGAAACGGAAGTAGCGGATGAGTTATGGCCGCTACCTAAATATCAGGAAATGCTGTTTATCAAATAAACTTTTCTGACATCGCCGGTAACAGGAATCGATTCCTGTTACCAGCTGCACGTTATCGACGACAGAGGCCGCTATTTATTGCGGCCTCTGTCTATTGTAAGGATCGAATAATAATCAAAACAAATACCTGATAAATAAAATAACACCTCCTCGTCTATCATGAATTTGATTATAATCAAGGCGGATAATATATGTATATGCTCAACTACGGATATAATAAACAGGAGAATATTTTTATGCCAATTTCACACCACCCTCTGATCGAAGAGTTTCCCGAATACAAAGACAATCTTCATAAACTTAAGATGAGCAACTCACATTTCCGTCGTCTTGCCAACGAATATGAAGGTATCGACAAATCGATATTTCGTGCTGAGCAGGGAATCGAGATAGTCAATGACGATTATCTGGAAAGCATAAAAAAAGAGCGCCTTCATCTTAAAGATATGATCTACAGTATGCTGAAAGCCTAGACACACGACCACTCTCTTCACCTCCCCGGTAAACTTTTCCCTGAATGACAGGGGGAGATGATGATGAACAAACCACTGCAGGTACACTCCGATGACTTCTATGCAAACAACAATCAACCAGCTTCAGACCTTAAGAGACGAACTGACACATCGTATCGATGCTATCGAGAAAGACGTGCATCATAAAAACGAGCCGGTGGAGAAAGACTTTGCCGAGCAGGCGACGCAGAGTGAAAACGATGACGTATTGCACGCGATCGATGACGAAGCGCAGCTGACCGTTCAGCTGATCGATGCCGCACTGACCAGGATCAATGACGGTAAATATGGCATATGCGTCAGTTGCGGCGCTGAGATTCCTAAGGCCCGTCTAAAAGCTATTCCTTACGCGACCACCTGTATCGATTGCGCAGAGTAAACAGGACAGATAACCCAGGCATTTCGACATAGCCTGCCTGTTGCGAGAATCACAACGAGGTACATAGCAGAAGATGGATTCTTGTGGTCGGCACACAAAGGCGACATTCAATAGATAAAAACATTTAGCCGCAAAGAACGCAAAGGAGCAAAAAACGCAAAGGAAATCTTTTTTTGCAGGTTGGATTAGCGTTAGCGTAATCCAACATCCAGCAACGGTCATCGTACAACCATTGTCGAGTTACGCTAACGTTAACCCGACCTACAATCTTTCTATTTGCTTTTTTCGCGTCTTTTGCGTTCTTCACGGCAAAAATCTGTTTTTCTTTTAGGTCAGCTACTGGATAACGGGCAGTGGCTTGTGCAGCAGATTTATCATCTCAGAGTAATGCGTGAGCGTATAACTTGTTTTGCCGCAGCAGATTGCCCAGCTCATCGGATGTGACCGGCTCACCGAAGTAATAGCCCTGCGCTTTATCACAGCCCAGGATAGTAAGGATATTAAGCGTCTCTTCATTCTCGACACCTTCAGCCACAACTTTTAAACCGAGATTGTGCGCCATATCGATCACTGCTCTCACAATCACCGCATCATTATCACTGACTAGAAGATTGCCGATAAACGAACCGTCGATCTTCAGCTCTGTTACCGGCAGCTGCTTCAGATATGACATGGAAGAATAACCGGTGCCAAAATCATCGATCGCGATACCGATCCCCATCTTGCTTATCTCGGTTAATACCTTGTTGGCTTTAACCGGATCTTTCATGAAGACGCTTTCCGTTATTTCAAATATGCAGTTCGAACCATGTATATCGTTAGGTTTAGCGACTTCCCTGATTTTTTCCGCCAGCCTGTTGTCCTGCAGGCAGCTCACCGAAATATTTATACCGACACTCACATCAAAATCATCATCACGCCATGCCTCGCATTGTGATATGGCATTTTCTATCACCCAGTCTGTCAGCGGCTGAATCAGCCCCGTCTGCTCTGCCAGCGGTATGAAATCATCCGGGGTGATATCACCTTTTGTCAGATGAGACCAGCGCAGAAGCGCTTCAGCACCGCATATCCTTCCAGTCTTCAGATCGATGATCGGCTGATAGAGCAAGGTCAGGGCGTTGTCCTGCAAAGCCTGTTTGAGATCACTCATCAGCGCCAGACGTGCCACCATATAATTATCTTCAGTCGTCTGATAGATCGCAGAACCTGTATGATTATTTTTTGCGTAGTACATGGCGATGTCTGCATGCTGCATCAATTTCCCTATCTCGCTGCCGTGGGTTGGGTATTCCACCAGACCGATGCTGATACCGACATCGAGGCGATGACTCTCGACCAGGAACGGGGTATCGAATCTTTCAAATATTTTCTTTATCGCATGCCCTGCTTCATCCAGTGAAGTATTCGGCAACAACATGGCAAACTCGTCACCGCCGAGGCGTGCTACCGTGTCATTTTTTCTTAATGCCTCCTGCAGGCGTATGGCAGTCTGCTTTATCACCATATCGCCAATATGATGCCCCAGGGTATCGTTGATCTCTTTGAAACGGTTCAGGTCGCTGATCATCAGCACAAACTTCTGATTATTCCGTTCACCATTGAGCAGCTCATATTGCAGGCGGGTATTAAACAGCGCGCGGTTCGGCATACCGGTCAGAATATCGTGATTCGCCTGGTATTCGAGTTCGGCAGTCTCTTTCTCGATAGCTGCGGCCAGCAGCTCGAAGCGCTTATCGAGCTCTTCGAGCTGGTCACCTCTCTTCAGTTCGGGCTGCAGGATCTCTCTGCCCGATGAGAAGGCGACAACTTTTCGCGTTAACTTCTGTATCCGGTAGGTGATCCATAACATCACGATGACAAACGAGAAGAAATACAGCACAGCGTTTATGGCACGCGTCATGCGGTCTTTTTTCAGAACCCTGTTCATCTTTTCATCGACTTCTCTTTTCGACAACAGTGAGATAAAACTCACCATAAAGTCAGATGAACCAGTAGCGAAATTATCTTCCCCGGTGATCAGGTATTGCTGTTTCAGCTGGGCCAGGCTCGCACCCTGCGGCACACGCAGATCATCACTGCTCACCATCACTTCCGGTATGCCGTCCTTCAACAATGCGATAATGGAATGGCTGCCCTCGCTCAGCGATTCACGCAGCAGCACATCATCTATCGGCGTTACCAGCAACAGTGAGGTTCCCTCCTGTTCGATATACCCTGCGGCGAGCAGGAAGGGGCGGCCGCCGAACATCGTCACGTGCGTCTGCTCCCGGCTAAGCTCAAGCTCATAATTCGAGATAGACAGTAACTCTGCTGGCGGTATGGGGTTACGGTAGCGGTACAGTTCCCGCAGGTGATTATCGGCATCAAACAGCATGGCATACCGGGGCAATACGAAATTTCGCATCATCGACAGGCCGGGTAACCACTCGGGCACGCTTTCATGTAATACGATTTTGTGAGAGAGAAGGTCTTCGGCCGAAACCGCTGCGTTATCACCAGACTCACCCGGCTGCCAGGACATCTCGCTGCCAGCTTGCCAGCTCTGCTGGTCGACATAATCTTTAATCTCTGCAGAAGAAGCGTACAGGCGAACGGCAGCATTGTAGGATTTTATCTCATGCAGGAACTGCTGGCGCTGCTGCCTGGCTTCTGTTTTCAGATTCTGTTTCAGCTGTTGCTGAAAGATAGTGCTCAATTGCGCACTCTGGTAAAGATCGGAAACCATCCAGACCGCCATACCCATCAAGCTGGTCAACAGCAGAACCGAAAGTGTTAAAGAAAATCTTGTCGACACAGTGACTGCGAGCGGTAGTTATTGGTGCTCGCTGATAACAGGCATGCCGTCAGGCGCCGCTATCAACTCACCGTCTAAAAACTTCCAGCCAGCCTGTCGTAATCTCGATGCTGTGATAAAACCATATTCCTCGCCATGCGATTCAACATATTCGATGATATATTTTAACAATGCTTCCGCTTTTGCATTATGGTTTTCGGGGTTAGACCAGGTGGTCATGTTGTAGGTACGGTAGATCGGATAGTTACCATTGGTCAGCTGTGAAAGATCATTGGGATCGATACCATCGATACTGAGGATCTTCAGCTTCCCTTTGTTTTTATGCACTTCCAGCATATAGGGTGTCTCATAACCGATAGCACTGATATCTTCAGCAACGTTTTTTATCATATCCGGGATCACGCTGACTTCCTGGATAACCGGACTGAAGGAATCTGCGTCCTTGAGCAGCAGACGCCAGTGCCCCGGTCTCTTCTTGCAGTGCAGACGCACCACCGGTTTGATCTTTTTAGCCGTCAGCTGTGCCGACAGCTTTTCGGCCTGCTGCTGATCACTATCAGGCACGTCAGACCAGTAGACATAATCACCACGAAAAATCTTCTGTGCGTCTATCGCGGAAACATTATTCACCGGATTAGTCGTATTGGTAACAAGAGCCAGCGGTGCGATCGCAACCGTGTGAAATTTCAGCCCCGGCAGTCTGTCAGAGCGACCAGGAGGACAACAGTAGGTACCGATATCGATTGTCTTCTTCAGCAGTTTGCGCGCAGTAGTCCCACAGGAACCACGTTGTACATTTACTTTTATACCATGCTCTCTGGCAATGTCTTCGACGATGCCATGTAACGCCGGATAGGTCTGCTGACCGAGATTGATAACCACATCCACCTCACCGACACTTCTATCGTATCGAACAGCCTGTTTAAGGAAATCGGCTCCGACATCTGCTTTCTTCGCAGGATCGGAAAAAGTAATCTGGCTCTGTGGTTTTTCGGACGTTGTCTGCGCGAGAAGCGGCGCAGATACCATGGATGATGCAATACAGCTAGCAAAAAGCAGCTGGAAGGAAGACTTCTTAAATTTCATTACCGACATAAATACAAAATACTCTTTACAAATCAGGAAGATACTATTTTTGAATTTAGTTGTGATCGATAATGCTGCTCACTTCACGAGTATAGGTTAGCGTTCGCTTAATGCAATGCCACAGGCGTGATTTTTGCTGTAAAATGTCGGGCAATCTCCCTTACTCTGCTCCCTGAAAAACAATGAATGCAATAAAACGACAACTGACCTATGCCCTCATTATCGGCTGCAGTTTTTTCTATATGACAGCAGATGCGGCCTTCTATGACTCACGTAAGGGAAAGTTTGAGTTTTATCTGATGCCAACGGTAACCAACTCAGAAGCATTGGAATTCGACAATGGTTCAAGTTCAAACCTCAATCGACGCACTGGCTTTGGTTTTGGCATGGGTTACAACGTCAATTCTCACATAGAACTCAGCCTGGACTTTACCTCGAGTAACGGCAGTTATACATTAACCGCCATCCCTGAATTGCCCACCGCCCCGGGAACAGAACCACTAAAAAGCACGGGGAATTTATACACCAGCTCGATTAATTTCGGATTTACTTTCAACCTGCTCAGCACACCTTTCACGCCTTATATTACGGGAACGCTAGGGTCCACCTATATCGACACTGGCATTTACACCGGGGAAGTCGGAACAGGTTGCTACTGGTATCCTTACTGGGGCTATGTCTGCGGGCCAGTAGCACGAACTTACACATCGAATGAAATCAATTACGGTGCAGCGCTGGGGCTGCGTTATGACTTCAGCCGTAAACTATTCATCAAAGGTGATATCGGTCAGAATTACCTTGATGTCGACAACAGTAACATACCCGCCTTTACTACTTACCGCTTTATATTTGGTTTTATGTTCTAAAGACTTCCGTTGTTGACACAAAGGAGAAGTTATTCGTCGTTCGTAAAAAATACCAAACAGTAGGGACTGCATAGCCACTGGTTCATTTCGTGTTTTTAGCTTTTAACGAA
>JADFWE010000356.1 GCA_015222915.1 Pseudomonadota bacterium
ATGAGTATAAAAATTGCTGTGATGCCGGGTGATGGCATCGGTGTTGAGATCGTTGCTGAAGCTGTAAAGGTTCTTGAGCATTATAAAGCGAATGGTCGTCTCGACGCGGAATTGAGTGAAGCACCTGTCGGTGGCGCCGGTTATGATGCCGCAGGTAAACCCCTGCCTGATGAGACACTGGCGCTGGCAAGAGCTTCGGATGCGATCCTGTTCGGTGCCATCGGTGGCCCGCAGTACGATGGCCTGGCGCGTGAGTTGCGTCCTGAACGTGGCCTGCTGGCACTGCGATCTGAGCTCGAGCTGTTCGCTAACCTGCGCCCGGCAATCTTGTACCCGCAGCTGGCTGATGCGTCTTCGCTGAAACCTGAAGTGGTCTCCGGTCTGGATATCATGATCGTGCGAGAACTGACCGGCGGTATCTATTTCGGTGAACCTCGCGGCATTGAAACCGATGCTTCAGGTGAGCGTAAAGGTTTTAATACCCTTGTATACAAAGAGAGTGAGATCGATCGCATCAGTCGTGTGGCTTTTGATATTGCGATGAAACGCGGCAAAAAATTATGTTCTGTCGACAAGGCGAACGTTCTCGAAGTCTCAGAATTATGGCGTGAAGTCGTAACAAAAACTGCCAGCGAATATCCTGAAGTTGAACTCAGTCACATGTACGTTGATAACGCAGCCATGCAGTTGGTGAAGTGGCCAAAACAGTTTGACGTCATGGTGACCAAAAATATGTTCGGAGACATCTTATCGGATGCAGCCGCCATGCTCACCGGTTCTATCGGCATGTTGCCATCAGCCTCTTTGGATGCAAATTCAAAAGGCATGTACGAACCGATCCACGGTTCTGCGCCGGACATAGCCGGTAAAGGTGTTGCCAATCCACTCGCCACCATCTTATCGGTAGCGATGATGCTGCGTTACAGTCTGGACCATGCAGAACTGGCCGACGAAATCGATGCTGCAGTCGGTAGAGTTCTGGATAAAGGATTACGTACTGCGGACATCATGGCGGAAGGCTGCAGAGAAGTTGGTACTGTGGAGATGGGTGAAGCGGTTCTGGCTGAGTTGTAAAATAATATAGTTTTTCACCACAGAGGCACAGAGGACACAGAGGTTTTGTTTTGTGTTTTATATGAATACATAAAAAGTTTTCTCTGTGCCTCTGTGGTAAAAAAGTTTTTTGGTTTTTAAGTATATAAGTGAAGAAAGTTATGAGTAAAACATACGATGTTGCAGTAGTAGGCGCTACCGGTGCTGTTGGTGAAACCATGTTATCGATTCTTGCCGAGCGTAATTTTCCAGTGGGTGAGGTCTATGCTCTGGCCAGCAGTCGCTCTGCCGGTAAACGTGTCGAGTTTGGTGACAAGACCCTGGTGGTGCAGGATCTGGACAAGTTCGATTTTTCCAAAGCACAGATCGGTCTGTTTTCTGCCGGTGCTTCGATCTCGGAAAAATACGCACCGATAGCAGCCGAAGCCGGTTGTGTTGTGATCGATAACACCTCGCAGTTTCGTTATGACGATGATATCCCACTGGTCGTGCCGGAAGTTAACCCGCACGCCATCGCCGATCATAAAACTCGCGGCATCATCGCTAACCCGAACTGCTCGACCATTCAGATGCTGGTCGCACTGAAACCGATCTATGATGCGGTGGGTATCGAGCGTATCAATGTCGCGACCTATCAGGCGGTTTCCGGTACCGGCAAAGAAGCCATCGAAGAACTGGCCGGACAGACAGCGCGCCTGTTGAATGCCAAGGAGATCAAATGCAAAGTCTATCCGAAACAGATCGCATTTAATGTGTTGCCGCAGATCGACGTATTTATGGACAACGGTTACACCAAGGAAGAGATGAAGATGGTGTGGGAGACCCGTAAGATTTTTGAAGATGAAGATATCATGGTGAACCCTACAGCCGTCCGTGTCCCCGTGTTTTATGGGCATTCAGAAGCACTGCATATCGAAACCAGAGAAAAGATCACAGCCGAGAGAGCCACCGAGTTGTTATCCAGTGCTCCGGGCGTCGAAGTGCTGGATGAGCGTAAAGACGGTGGTTATCCGACCGCTGTTACCGAAGGCGCAAATAACGATGCTTCTTACGTTGGCCGTATCCGTGAAGATATCTCGCATCCCCGGGGTCTGGATATGTGGGTGGTCTCCGACAATGTGCGTAAAGGTGCGGCATTAAACAGCGTACAGATTGCCGAGATTTTAATCGACAAATATCTGTGATCCCATTCGGTTAACGGGGTGGGGCTTTTGCACTGGAGCAGATGTGAGATCTTGGGCCTGGCTCCGTGTAGCTTGTCTTGTGCGAGGCGTTGTTAATGGTGTCATCGCTGTTTCGACGTTGATACCCTGATAATAATTATTTCATTATCTGCCTCATTAATCTCTCTGCTTTTTTGATAAAACAGTATTTATAACCTATAGTTATAACTGCACACTTAATGTGTGTTGTTAAAAACGTGTTCTAGCGCAGCTTTTCGTCGCTGAAATCATGTTGCTTTGTGGTTGTTTAAGCCTGCATAGATATGATTTTGGTATGCCGTTTCCTGCGCAAGGGACTGAAAAATAAAAATAATTAAGGTTAATACCTGTTTTGCCGTTCTTGTTAATTCGTCTCGTGGGCTCATATCGCGTAGTCGGATCATGATCAGGCAGTCGGGTAACGACAGGTCGAATAGGGGACTCACCAGTGCGTAAAAATCCAGCTCGTAAATTGCCAGCACGCAAACTGCTCGCAAGCTTCATAGCCGGGGCGTTATTTATACCTAATATGGGTTTCACTCTTGGTTTGGGTGAAATCGAGGTTAATTCAGCGCTAAATCAGAAATTAAATGCAGATATCGAATTGTTATCGGCGACACCGGAAGACAGCGAAACGCTGATCGTCAAACTGGCATCACGAAAAGAATTCAGTCGCGCGGGTCTGGATCGTCCTTATCTGTTGAATGATCTACGCTTTAAATCGACCATTATCGATGGTACACCGCATATTAATGTCTCGTCCGGTAGCCCCATCCGCGAACCATTTTTAAATTTCCTCGTCGAGATCGACTGGCCAAATGGTCATATGATCCGGGAATATACGGTGCTGCTGGATCCACCTGTATTCATGACCCAGGCTGCAAGCAATGCGGCCGCAACAAATAATCAGGCAGCTACGGCTAATGGCGGTTTTCGACCATCGTCCAGCGGCGCTGTCGTGCCGGTAGTAACACCTGTACCGACATCGGGAGCCGCTGCGTCTTCGAGGCCACAGGCGGCCGTGCAACCGGTAAAGCAACAGGGCGCAGCGACTGACCAGGCAGTCTATCCGGCAACAAATCCAGCTTTTGTACCGGCCCCGGTGATGCAGCAGACAGTTGTTAACCAGCCTGCTGGCAGTTATCGGATCAAGTCAGGTGATACGGCCTGGAGTCTCGCCGATGCCATGCGCCCCGATCAGAGTATTAGTGTCGAACAGATGATGATCGCCATGCTGCGGTCAAATCCAGAATCTTTTATCAATGAAAATGTTAACGGCCTGAAGCGCGGTTATATCCTGCGCGTGCCTGATTACGATCAGGTCACAGCCGTCAGTCAGCAGGAGGCACGGGCACTGGTCCGAGAACAGGCCGGCCTGTGGAGGCAGTTCCAGCAGACACAGGCGGGCGGACAACCGGTCTCTGCGATGCCATCGGGTACCAGTGGTGGTGCCGGTGTAGAAGGCGGTTCAGCAGCAGGCGATGATTCTGCTTATCTGGAGATCGTCAGTGCCGGCAGTGGCAGCTCGACCATCAGTGGTAAAGATCCGACAGATATGACACCTGAAGAGCTGCGTGCAGAACTGGCCCTGGCGAGAGAGCGTGTAGAGACTGAGAAGGTTGAAAAAGAAGCCCTGCAGCAGCGCATAGATGAACTGGAACTAAATGCCGGCACTCGCGAAGGTATGATGTCTATAGAGGATGATGCGTTATCTGATGTGCAGGCGCTAGGTCAATCGGAACTGGATGAATCAGGACCAGGTGAATCTGATGTGGCGGTCACCGGGGGTGACATGATCGACCCGCAGGCCGAGCAGGAATTACGGGATACACTGGCTGAACTTTCTGGTGATGTTGAATCGACAGAAGACGGCAGTATCGAGGGCGAAGCAGCAGACTCTGAAGTTATGGATGCTGAAGCTGAGAGCGCCGACGCTGAACTAGTGGAAACAGAAGAAGCGGTCTTTGTCGATGAGTCAGAAGACAGTGCTGCAGAGGTCGAAATTGTAGAGCAAGAGGTAGTTTCAGAGCCTCAGAGTGACATGGCAGCCGAATCGCAGTTAGTTGACCGTACGCCACCGGCTGATCCGTTATCACAGTTATTGAATGATCCGATGCTGCTGGCAGCAGCCGGTGGTGGCCTGTTACTGATCGTCGCAGTGATCGGTTTGTTTATCAGACGCCGTAAGGCTGCTGCAGAAGAAGAGCCGGTGGTAAACGCTTTTGATGATATCGAAAGCATCGCCAGCGATGTCGCTGACGAAGCAGCAGGTGATGCGTCTGCAGAAGATGAAACACAGAGCCTGGCCGGTCAGAGTCTGGCCGGTGAGCAGAGCGAAAGTACAGATGATGCCGAGCTTGATAAGCAGGCAGACGATTTCGATTCTGATGCCACCACGATGCTCGATGCTACAGAAGATACCATCGTTACCGAGGCGGCTGCAAAAGAAGAGCCACGTGATGATGTGATCGCCGAAGCCGATGTTTATCTGGCTTATGGTATCTACCAGCAGGCAGAAGAGCTATTGACGCAGGCGATCGCTGATC
>JADFWE010000357.1 GCA_015222915.1 Pseudomonadota bacterium
CCAAAGAGAACGGCCAGGGCATGATGTTTTCAGAGGATGATGGTGCAGTGTCAGCCGATGATGGTGATGATACAGATCCAGATCCAGATGGAAAGGGCCCCGGTGGCAAAGGACCGGGCGGTTCTGGTTCGGATAAACCTGGTTCGGATAAGCCGAAACGCCCCAGCCTGAGGGTTGTTAAGTGAAAGCTGGCAGTTGACAGTCATCAGTTCGCAGATAAAAACCAAAGCAAAAAACACAGTGGTAAGCAGTAGTCAATTTTTTTAAAATTTACTGCCAACTATCGCTTATCCCCCAAGCAGCTGGTGATCGACCAGATCACAGATGCAGTGGATCACCAGCAGGTGTACTTCCTGGATACGCGCCGTCGATTCTGACGGCACTCTGATCTCGATATCATTCAATGACAGGTGCTCGACCATTTCGCCGCCGGATTTCCCGTCCAGTGCGATCACAGTCATCTCGCGGTCGTGTGCGGCATCGATAGCACGGTTGACGTTGCCCGAATTACCGCTGGTGCTGATGGCCAGCAATATATCGCCCGCATGACCCAGTGCGCTGACCTGCTTGGAAAATATCTGATCGTAACTGTAATCATTAGCGATAGAGGTGACGGTGGAACTGTCCGTGGTCAGTGCGATGGCCGGCAGTCCCGGGCGCTCCATCTCAAAACGGTTGAGCATTTCTGAAGAGAAGTGCTGAGCATCGCCGGCAGAGCCGCCGTTGCCGCAGGAGAGGACTTTTCCGCCGCTCATGAAGCATTGGGTAATCATCTGCGCTGCACGGCTGATGGGCTCAGCCAGAACCTCGGCAGCCAGCTGTTTGGTACTGATACTGTCCTGGAAATTTTTATTGATACGTGAGATTAATTCCATAAAAATTCTGATAAAGCATTATAGGTTGTAAGTTACAGGTTAAAAGTTGTCGGGTTTTTTACTTACTGTTTAAAACCTGCAGCTTAAAACCGGTTTTAAAAAGCGTTCCGCACCCAGTCATATGTGTATTGCAGTTGCGCAGTGTCAGTTTGAGTGTTTTTTGACATGGAGACAACATCAAAACGCGCATTTTTGTAGCGATTATTCTGTTGCAGATACAGCTCGGCGGTCTTACGCAATTTCAGCTGTTTTGCCGGGGTAACACTTTCCAGACCTCCGCCGAACCTGTTGTTTTTACGAAAGCGAACCTCTACGAAAACCAGGGTAGCATCATCCAGCATGATGATATCGATTTCACCGAGCCTGCAGCTGAAGTTTTTGTCGACAAGCTTCAGTCCCTGTTTTTTCAGGTAGGTGCAACAGGCCGTTTCTGCATCCTTTCCCTGTTTAAGGTGATTCATTCCTGTCGATCCATCCCGGCCAATCCATTTAAGCCAATCCATTTCAGCCAATCCATCCATAGGTCTATTTAGAAGTGCCCCAGATTCGGCGGGGTTCGGTGGTTCTAATTCAGTGCAGTGCTACCCGTGTTCCCGGAAGGTTCCAGTGCCTCAGGTTCAAAATAGATGGCGCGGCCCTTTTCAAATCTTGCCCACAATAACTGCCTGGTGACCCGGTTGTTTTCATCTAACTGGATGTTGCCTGTCTGCCCGGCATAAAACGCGTAGTCGTGATTTTCCAGATAATCAAGATTATAGATCAGGTGGTAGGCGTCGATCCCCAGAGCGAACAGCCGGGTCAGCTGCTGCTGCTGTGGCCAGTTCTTGTTGAAGGCGCTGGCCAGCGGTGATCTGTTCTGCAATATCCATGGCATATCGCAGAACACCAGGCCGTTCAGATCACGGTCAAGTTCACGGTTAAGCTTTCCGGTGTAAACATGTGATGTCGAATAAACCGGCAGGCCGCTGGCGCGATGGAATTTAAATGCCGGCATGATACTCCTGGCCGCGCGATGAGTGGCGGCGAGGAAGATCATGTCGATATCCTGTCGACGGTAGGGTTCGCTCTGCGTTTTTTTGCTGATGGTGTCGGCGACCTTGCGGCTGCGGATGGCACTGTGGTCAAGGTTGAACAGGCGTCGTATCGGGCGGCGGTAATCGTTGGTATTCGTCGCATAGTCGACTACGGTAAGCACTTTTCCACCGAGGAATTCATAACGTTCGGAAAAAGCTTTGTTCAGGCGTTTGCCCCATTCGCTGTCCGGGTAAAATACGGCAGCAGTTTTTCTGTTCTGTTTGATGGCGAGTTCGGCTACCTGGCGGGCTTCATCTTCTGGCGATAGACCAAACTGGAAAAGGTTGTCGGTGCGGTTAAACGTATTTTCGGAATAGTTTAGTGTCAGCACAGGTACATCGAGTTCGCGTTGCTGTA
>JADFWE010000358.1 GCA_015222915.1 Pseudomonadota bacterium
GACACATTAAAACAATGTTTTTATCTTTGCGTCTCTGCGGCTCTGCGCGAGAAATATTGTTTTTTCTTGATGTCCGTTTCTGGCCGATACCAGGCATTTTAATGGCAACAGGTTTTGAAGAAATATGACAATATCTACCAGACCTGGTCTGGCTTTTGCTACTCTCTTGACGAGTATCAATACCCTGCCCGGGTTTCGATATTAAAATGCCGGGCCTATGGATGCTTTAACCACACAAACCGAACCGACGACAGAAAAGACCATGCCGACAGATCCTGGTATCGATGAGCCCGGCCTGACTCCAGATTCGCGGCCCGAGTCGCTTCCCGAAGAACTTCCTGATCAACTACCCCGGCTACTTCCAGGCGACTTCGCCATCTGGTTTTTTATCTTTGCCGAGTTGCTGGTGTTTGGTATCGCTTTTATCTCCTATGCCGTCGTCCGGGTACAGAACGTCGAGATGTTCAATGAGTTCCAGCTAACATTAAACCGTGAACTGGGTGCAGCCAATACCCTGCTGCTGATCACCGCCAGCTATTTTGTGGTACGTGCGATCCACGCTATCCGGAAAGACGATGTCAGAGGCTGCGTCCGCTGGTTATACGCATCTCTCGGCTGTGGCGCAGGTTTCCTGTTATTAAAGTCTGTAGAGTACTACGGCAAGTTTTCTGAAGGCATCAACCTCAGCACCAATACCTTCTACATGTTTTACCTCTCACTGACCATGTTTCATTTCCTGCATGTGATACTGGGTATGATCATCCTGTTCGCGGTCGCCATCAAAGCTCAGCTTGGCCACTACAAGTCAACAGAACATACCGGTGTCGAGACCGGCGCCTCATACTGGCACATGGTCGACCTGGTCTGGATCATCCTGTTTCCACTGGTATATATCATCCGATGAATACGCATATGACGAACACCCAACAGAGCTGGATAAGCAGACACTACAACGTGCATACGATCTGGCTCACCATGATGGTTTTGACACTGACCACCTATGCCATGGCTAAATTTGGTTTTAGCGGCATCATCGCCATGTTATTCCTACTGGCGACCGCTGCTCTCAAAGGCGTTTTGATCATCCGTGATTTCATGGAGTTACGCGGCGTGTCTCTGCTCTGGCGGGTAATCATGTACGGCTGGTTGTCAGTAGTCTGCACCGCGATCGCCATTACCTATATCATTAGCGTCTGATGTGGCCAGAGAGCCATAAAGAAAGGCCAACACGACATATTTCAATAGAACCTTAAAAATACTATGAACACAACAGATAACGATATCCCTTATTACCAGAGCCAGAACAGTGAGATCGAACTGTTCGAACACGCTTACGGTAACCAGCTGCCTATGCTGATCAAAGGGCCGACCGGTTGCGGCAAGACCCGTTTCATCCAGCACATGGCGGCAAAACTGGGTCGGCCGCTGTACACCATCGCCTGCCACGACGATCTGACGGCAGCCGACCTGGTGGGCAGGCATCTTATCGGCGACGGTGAAACCTACTGGCATGATGGTCCGCTGACCAAAGCCGTACGTGAGGGTGCCATCTGTTACCTGGACGAGATCGTCGAAGCCCGTAAAGACACCACGGTAGTGCTGCATCCACTGTCGGATGACCGTCGCATACTGCCCATAGAACGCACCGGTGAAGTACTGCAGGCACCGCCTGAGTTCATGCTGGTAGTCTCTTATAACCCCGGTTACCAGAACCTGCTCAAGGGCATGAAACCATCTACTCGCCAGCGTTTTATCTCCATGCGCTTTGACTACCCGGATATCGAGACAGAAACCACCATCATCCAGAAAGAGACCGATATCGACAAAGCACTGGCGACACAGCTGATCGAACTGGCACATGCCCTGCGGGTATTAAAAGACCATGATCTGGAAGAATCTGCATCCACCCGTTTGCTGGTCTATGCCGCCACCCTGATCAAATCCGGCTTCGACCCGATAGAAGCCTGCCGTGCTGCCATCATCGAACCACTCAGCGATGAGGAAGAGACCGTCGAAGCCCTGATGGAAGTGGTACGCGCCAAGATGGTATCTGAATAAAATGCTACAGGATAATACAATGGAAAAACAGGCAAACAATGTTCATACCGCTGCCTTCGCGGAGGCTTTTTTTATCGGCAACCTGCTCTTTGTCGGTGCCTTCTATCTAGCACTATGGGTACTGTATCTGCTGCGTTATAAGCAAGCTTCCGCTATAACACAGCGCCACCTGAAGCAGACACTGATCGGTAGCACTATCAGCACATCGATATTCCTCGCCATCAATATCTTTATCATGCTGACCAGCGGTTACGCTTCTGTTACCGCATTGTTCTTGCTTGAGTTCTATTTCATGTTATTGCTGCCGTTGTTCCTGGTGGTCGGCATCCACGGCTTCACCAA
>JADFWE010000053.1 GCA_015222915.1 Pseudomonadota bacterium
CCGATACGCGAACGCAAGAACATCCCGACATCCTGGATCGAATTAACCATCAGCGAGGGGCGCAACCGTCAGGTAAGACGTATGACCGCGGCAGCTGGTTTTCCCACTTTGCGACTGATACGTTACCGTATCGGCGAGTGGACGATCGATAACATCCAGAATGGCAGTTACGTGACTATCGAATAATTCGATGGTCACATAAGGGCACCTCTATTAATTGATTGTGCCCTTAAAACGAAACGCTTATAAAATCAGTCGTTAAGCAACAACCCTAAAGCCGGTGTTATAGATGATTCATCGAGCGTAGCAAACGTATCCCCATCCGACACCGTCATTACCCCGGCAACATCCAGCCAACCCGCTCCGTTCAGCCAGTCCGGCAGTTCGATGGTACCCTGATATTTTCTCGGGACCACATAACAATACGACCCTCGATACAAACAGTTAAAAGCGATATCCTGCTCCGTCAACTCCTGTATGTATCGCCATGATGCTACAGCATCAGAAAACCATTTTACGGACAATGGATAGCGATCAGAATCCCTGACATTTTCTACCGGAAATACCTGCTCACGGATGAAGCCCTGAAAATGCAGATGATTGACAGATGCCCCTGCTGCCAGGCTGTTAAAACCGATACCGAAGCCGGGGAGCACCTCGCTCACTTCAGATGACAGCTGTGAAATGTACCCATGCATATCCTGCCGCAGGATCTGTGCCGAGTTATTTTCAGGCGAAACAACGATGAGCAAGTGATAGTCGGAGAACGGAAACTTGTTATAGAGTACACGCACACTCCTGTCGCGATACTCACCCTGCCATAAGATCTCGGGCTTTAAAAACGGTTTGTTAAAGTGGAATTTTTCATCATCGAATTGTTGGACGATGGAGTCCAGCACCTGTGAAGAAGCCCGTGCCGGGCGCAGCTTACGCATCACATTGTAGATGACTTGCCACTGGCCGGCCTGTCGCGATTGCCATACCGGCAACTGACTGATGTCGAGATCGAGAAGCTGCTCGAACACCTCAAGATCATCCTGCGTCGCTTTCAAGCTACCGATTTCATGTCTTTCTTTTAATACCAGGAAATTATTTTTTAGATCTTCAGCCAGCTCTTTTTTTAAAAATGCGTCCTGCAGACTGTTCGCCAGTACCAGGATAAAAGCACCCAGTTCATCATCGGACAGCATGTTTTTTAACTGCCTGACAAACAGGATTTTGAACTGGTTTAAATCTTCGGCAATAAACATAAACAAAAATGGTTAACGACAGATTAGGGCAGGATGCCCGTAAGTAGAGCAATGCAGGCGCGATTGCCGAGAACACAGAGAAAACCTCTTTATTGTTTTATGCACCGTAGGCGCCAAACAATTAAATCCTCTGTGTCCTCTGTGTCCTCTGTGCCTCTGTGGTGAAAAATAGCTTTAAGGCATACTACGCTTGCTGCGCAGCCATCTGGTCAGCGGCTTCCAGTCTTCCAGATCCTGATAGACCTGTGACGGCGCCATTTCGAAGATACCCAGGCCACGCTCTTCGGCACGGATATAGTTCTGTGTATCACGCAAGGTAGTGATATAAGGCAGCTTCATGGATTTTATAAAGTCATAGAGTTCAGAGAAGATGATGGTATTTTCCCGTACACGATTGGCGATCACACCGATCTTCACTTCCTTGCGGGCCACTCGGCCATTCTTCTGCAGCTCTTCCATGTACTTTATTGCAGCACGCATATCGATAGGCGAAGGCAGGACAGGGAAAAGCACAGTCTCCACTTTACGTATCATCTGCGTCAGCTCTTTACCGTGGACTCTTGCCGGGGCATCCATAATGATGAAGTCGGTATCTTTTGCGACTCTCAGAGGGTCTTTATAGGCAGCGATACCCGTGATAGGCGGCCGGCTTTCATCACGTGCCTCTAGCCATGCCAGGCTGGATTCCTGCGGATCGTAATCTGCCAGCACCACCTTTTTCCCCATCTCCGAAGCAAAGTAACTTGCCAGGTTGGTGGAAATGGTGCTCTTACCGCAACCGCCTTTCGCGTTTAAAACCATAATGGTGCGCATCATTCTCTCCTAAACCGGATCCAGTCGTATCAATAAAATCAAAGGTATAAATATAAAAACTAGCCGTACATTAACAAATAAAGCTTAAGAGCACCTCTATTAAGTGCTTGTGCCCTCACAAAGTGACCAGGAACGCCGTGAAAAACGATGGCCTGATATGCGCCTTTGCGAGATAACGCTTCGATCGTATTTTTAAGCTATTGAGCAGGATGCATCATCCATCGTCACAAAACGTTAATGAAATGTTAACAACCAGTTAATGATCAAACGCTATATTTACTCTTGATATCGCTTGAATCAGCTAACCGGACAATAACATAACCAATATCAGGGGAGAATATTATGATTTATTTCAGGAAGCAGATGGCCGCAGCACTGAGCCTGTCGACCATCTTTGTCATTTTTAACATTATTGCGATCACCACGGGTTCAGCAACGATATTTTACTCACAGCTGGAAGCCTTTATCAGCCATATCCTGTAGACCAGCCCCGAATTTTCCCACCCTGTTACAGGCATAAAAAAGCCCCGTGATATCACGGGGCTTTTTTCACACAAACTGCAAACCCGGTTACTGCAGGGCTTTCACACCCGCTATTAACTCAGAAACCGCTTTCTGACCATCACCGTACAACATCTGTGTGTTATCGGCATAGAACAGGTGGTTTTCGATGCCGGAGAAACCAGCACCTTTACCGCGTTTGATAACGATGACATTCTGCGCTCTGTCGGCATCGAGGATGGGCATACCATAGATCGGACTGTCAGGATTCGAGCGCGCAACCGGATTGACCACATCGTTAGCACCGATGACCAGCGCCACGTCAGCTGTCGGAAACTCAGGATTGATCTCTTCCAGGTCAAGGATGTTATCGTAATCCACACCGGCCTCTGCCAGCAATACATTCATATGGCCCGGCATACGACCGGCCACCGGATGGATGGCATACTTAACATCGACACCACGCGCTTCCAGCAGGTCACCCAGCTCTTTCAGCTTGTGCTGCGCCTGCGCTACCGCCATACCGTAACCTGGCACGATGATAACCTTCTGGCCATAGGCCATCATGATAGCTGCATCGTTAGCCTGGATCTCTTTCATACTGCCTTCGATCTCTTCTTCAGCCGCTGCGCCACCATCGCTGCCGAAACTGCTAAACAGCACGTTGGAGATAGGACGATTCATGGCTTTCGCCATCAGCTGTGTCAGCAGGGTACCGGATGAACCGACCACGGTACCGGCGATAATCATCGCCGCGTTATTTAATACGAAACCTTCAAACGCTACCGCAAGGCCGGTCAGAGCATTGAACAGCGAGATAACAACCGGCATATCAGCACCACCGATAGGCAGGGTCACCATAACGCCCAGGACAAGTGCCAGAGCGAAGAAGATGGCGACATGTTCAAAGCGGACCGGTGCTCCCGTCGCTACCAGGTAGCCGAAGATAATCACCGCGATAAGCAGACCGATATTGATTATCTGATGCAGCGGCAGGCGCATGGTCTTTTTCATGATGCCCTGCAGCTTGGCAAAGGCGATAGCCGAACCGGAGAATGAGACCGCCCCGATAACAGCACCGAGTACTGCTAGCACCTGAATAGTCAGACCATGAGACTCGGCGCCGGCTGACAGCCTTACCAGCTCCACAGCAGCGATAGCCGCTGCTGCGCCGCCGCCCATACCGTTGTACATGGCGATCATCTGCGGCATGTCGGTCATGGCAACACGTTTGGCCGAGATGTAAGCCACGGTCGAGCCGGCAACGATGGCGACGATCATCAGCTGCAGATTTATGCTGCCGACATCCAGTGAGATATCCGGCGCACCAAAAGTAGCTAAAGAAGCCACCACCATGGCGATACCGGCCCAGACGATGCCGCGATGCGCGGTCACCGGTGATGACATCTGTTTCAGGCCGATGATGAAGATAGCTGCAGTAAGAAAGTAAACCGCGTCAATAATATATCCCATTATTTCGCTCCTTCCGCATTTGCCTTCGGTTTGTGCTGGAACATCTCCAGCATACGCACCGTCGCCACATAACCACCGACTGCATTGCCCGCCGCCATCGCAACCGCGATAAAGCCGATGGTTAATTGCAGCACACCTTCAGCCTGACCCATCACGATCATTGCACCAACCAGTACGATACCGTGTACAAAGTTGGAACCGGACATCAGCGGGGTATGCAAAATCACCGGCACACGGCTAATCACTTCATAGCCGGTAAAGGCCGAAAGCATAAATATATATAACGCGGGTAAACCTTCAATCATAATTTTTAACCTTGTCTAGAAACGTACTTTTTCAAACGTCTATTTCTTATACTGTGCATGCACGATAGCGCCATCACGGGTCAACACACAACCGGCGATAACATCATCGTCGAAATCCAGTTCCAGGTCTCCGTCTTCGCTGATGAATGGCGAAACCAGATTAAACAGGTTTTTGGAATACATCTCACTGGCATGGATCGGTAGCTCACCGGCAACGTTCAGCGGACCGTGTATGGTGACACGATCTTTGTATTCGAAGGTCTCACCCGGTCTGGTCAGTTCACAGTTACCACCGCCTTCCGATGCCAGGTCGACGATCACCGAACCGGTCTTCATATCTTCGACCATGGCTTCAGATATGATTTTGGGTGATGGACGCCCCGGGATGGCCGCAGTACTGACGATGACATCAGCCATCGCGATATGTTTCGCCAGCACATCCTGCTGCTGCTGTTTTTCATCATCGGTAAGCTCACGTGCGTAACCGCCTTCACCGTCAGCACTGACACCGGTATCGATAAACTTGCCGCCCAGTGATTCGACCTGCTCACGGGTAGCCGAGCGAACATCATAGGCTTCGACGATAGCACCCAGACGTTTCGCGGTAGCGATGGCCTGCAGACCGGCAACGCCGACACCGATGATGAGAACTTTTGCCGGGCGGATAGTGCCCGCTGCCGTGGTTAACATCGGGAAGAAGACCGATGCCAGCTGGGCGCCCATCAGCACACCCATGTAACCGGCGATAGATGCCTGCGATGATAATGCATCCATCGACTGGGCACGTGTGATACGCGGTACCAGTTCCATCGCCAGCGAAGTGATTTTTTTATCACACATCAGCTGCATCATCTCGGCGTTCTTGTTCGGGATCATGAAACCGACCACGGTGATTCCGTCCTTCATCAGCTTGAGCTCATCCAGCGTTGGCGGCTGTACTTTAAAGACCAGACCTGCATCCTTGTACAGAGCAGCAGCATCAGCCACCAGCTCGACATCGGTGAAATCTTCATCTTTAAAATAAGAGGACAGAGCTGCGCCCTGCTGCATCGCGATATTCATGCCCATCGCGCTCAATTTTTTCGCTACGCCCGGCTCTATAGCGATACGTCGCTCGCCCGGGTTTATCTCATTTGGTATAACCAGCCTGGTTGGCATGGGAACTCCCTTGACTGTCTGAAAAAGAATGGGGACATATAATACATCAATCTTAATTAAAATGGCTAGTTACCATCACGGCCCGGAACCCCACCCCGAGTATGACATAGCGCAGAAACATCGCCAGCAGATCTCATTACCGCCATATTTATGATTACCCTCTTTAGGGTAACGCACGAAGCGAAGAAAAGGTTCCATCCTCTATCGAAAACGCGATTTAACGGTCAAACGCGCAAAAAAGCCTCAGACCTCGTATAAACCTTGAGCTATCAGCATAAATCTGTCAGTCTTCATCCATAAGCTCGAATTACAAGTTTAATTCTAATGATATATATAGACGTTCAGCAATAAAAAGTAAAACGTGTCAGAAAAAATCAGCTATCAACATGGTGCAAAGGAAAAACTGGGCATCCTCCTTGTCAATCTGGGCTCTCCCGAAGCGCCGACACCCTCCGCTGTTCGAAAATATCTGGCACAGTTCCTGGCCGACCCGCGCGTAGTAGAAGCTAACCGGCTGATCTGGCGCATAATACTGCACGGCGTCATCCTGCGTTTCCGTCCGGCACACGCAGCAAAAGCCTATCAGAAAGTATGGACCGAAGACGGCTCACCCCTGCTGCACTACACACGCCTGCAGACACAGGCGATCCAGAAAAAACTGGAGGACAGGTTTCGCGGCCATGTCATCGCCGATATGGCGATGACCTACGGCAGACCCTCGATAAAAGCCGGCCTGGAAGGACTGCGCAAGGCCGGTGCACGGCGACTGCTGATCCTGCCACTGTATCCGCAATACTCGGCCACCACCACCGCTGCGGTATTTGACCAGGTGACCGACGTGCTTCAAGGCTGGCGCTGGTTACCCGATCTACGCATGATCAACCAGTATCATGACCACCCGGATTACGTCGACGCGTTGGCAATCAGCATCAAAAATCAGTGGGCAGAAAACGAGAGCAAAAACCAAAAACGCGGCGACCTGCTGCTGTTTTCTTTTCACGGCATCCCACAACGCTACGTCGACAATGGCGACCCCTATTTCTGCCACTGTCAGAAAACCGCACGGCTGGTGGCAGAAAAACTGGAGCTAAAAGACGAAGAATGGAAAGTCGTATTCCAGTCCCGTTTCGGCCGCGAACCATGGCTGGAACCCTATTGCAGTGTAACGCTGCAGGAACTGCCGGCTGCCGACATCAAACACATCGATATCATCTGCCCCGGATTTGCAGCCGACTGCCTGGAAACTCTGGAAGAGATACAGATGGAAAACAGGAAACTGTTTATCGACGCCGGTGGCGAGAGCTTTAACTACATCCCCTGCCTGAACAACAATCCAGAACACATCTCAGCATTATGCGAAATCCTCACCGCACATATGTTCGGCTGGCCAGAGACCATGCCCGGCTGGGACGCCGGCAAACTGGCAGTGGAAGCTAACAAGTCACGCGAGCGCGCACTGGCGATGGGCGCGAAGAAGTGACAACGATGCTCATCGCCGCGGGAGGGACGTTTTAAGTTTTATGTTGTATGTTTTAAGTAAAACACTCGCTCACGAAGAACGATTGAATTACAAATACTTACTTTGTTTTTTCTAACTTATAACTTACAACATAAAACTTAAAACTTCTTATACCTGCCATACATGCTTAAACCTGAAACCAGAAGACCCATCATCGGTGTTAGCCAGTGCCTGTTAGGTGATGCAGTGCGTTATGACGGCAGATCAAAAGCCAATATTATTGTTACCCGGCAACTCAGCCGGATCTTTGACCTGGTGGCGGTCTGCCCGGAAGTCGAAGCGGGCCTTTCTGTACCGCGACCGCCGGTACAGCTCACCGGCGACATCAACAACCCTGAACTTACTGGCCGCGATGATCCGTCGATCAATATCACCGCCCTCATGCAGGAATACTGCAACACAAAACCTGCTGAACTAAAACACCTGTCCGGATTCATCTTCAAAAGCAGGTCACCGAGCTGCGCTCTAAACAGTGCACCGGTTGTCATAGAAGGACGATGCGCAAATGAAACCCGCAACGGCATGTTTGCACAAGCTATGAAAGATCATCATCCAGACATGCCCGTCATCGAAGACACATGCCTCACTGATAAATCGATAGATAACTTTATTCGCGCCGTCAAGAACTATTCCCGGTAACAAACCACTGTCTGCAGGGATACTGATAGCGGAGTACTTACGCTTACACTTGTTCTTTTTTTATATAGCAGGAGTAATGAGAGTATTAAAAATCGGTGGGACTAATCTTTTTTCTGAGCGATGTAGGATTCCAGATTTTCCCGTGTCACTATACCTATTTCACCGGCGACTACATTTCCATCCGGGTCAATGATGTACGTTGTTGGCAAGGCTGGAACAGGACCCAGTGGTGTTTTTCTAACGGGTACAGTACTAAGGACTGTGTACGGAATTGGTTTCGTGTTAACAAATTCTTTTAAATTTTTTGCTTCTATCTCTTCAAAGTTAATGCCAACGACGACGGCATCAACATCATTGTTCTCATGAAAATCGATCAACTCCGGCAGTTCTTTCATGCAAGTACCACACCATGTGGCCCAGTAATTAACGATCAACCA
>JADFWE010000359.1 GCA_015222915.1 Pseudomonadota bacterium
CAACAAGAGATCGATGCTCGTCTGGCAAAATGGACTGCGCCAGCGCCAAAGGAAACACGCGGTACCCTGGCGAAATATGCCAAACTGGTTAGCTCTGCGTCTGAAGGGGCGGTGACCGATAAGTTTTAAATAAAACACAGCCATACTCGAACGAAACTTGTTCGAGTATGGCTGTGCTCAATATTTACAGGCTGAATATTGTTAGTACTGGCCTGTAGCCACATAGTTCTATTTCATCAGTTATACTCTTTGTGATACTAAATAAGAAGAATAACGAATAATGAAATACGAAGTCATCGACGCGGTCATCTCACCGAAAGGACAACTGGAAACACTGTCGCAATTTGAGGTGGTTCGTATTCTAAGAACCAGTCAGGGTGCGTTGGCAGATACCTTTCGAAACTGTGCGCTCGCGGTATTAAATAGCGGCAGTGCACTGGATGATGGTAAGGAATTGCTGGCGCGTTATCCCGATTTTTCGATAGAAGTTATTCAGCGCCAGCGTGGTATTAAATTGTCGCTGAAGAGCGCGCCTGCCATTGCTTTTGTTGATGGTGAAATGATGGCTGGTATTAACGAGCATCTCTTCACCGTTTTGCGTGATGTGATCTATGTGCATAATAAGGTCGTAAATTCGCCACGATTTAATCTAGGTGAGTCAGTCGATGTTACTAATGCTGTTTTTCATATCTTGAGGAATGCAAAGGTATTGATCCCCGGTCTGGAGCCTAACCTCGTGGTTTGCTGGGGTGGCCATTCTATCGGTCCGGAAGAATATCAGTACACCAAAGAAGTCGGTTACCAGATGGGTCTGCGTGACCTGGATATCTGCACTGGCTGTGGTCCGGGTGCGATGAAAGGGCCGATGAAGGGCGCGACCATCGGTCACGCTAAACAGCGAACGGGCGGAGGCCGCTACCTGGGTTTGACCGAACCGGGCATTATTGCTGCTGAATCGCCGAATCCTATCGTTAACCAACTGGTCATCATGCCGGATATCGAGAAACGTCTTGAAGCGTTCGTGCGCACTGGTCATGGTATCGTTGTTTTTCCCGGTGGCGCAGGCACGGCAGAAGAGATACTTTATATACTGGGTATCCTGTTGCATCCAGACAATGCAGCTGTACCGTTCCCGTTGATTCTTACCGGTCCAAAGTGTGCTGAAGAGTATTTTAAGCAGATTAACCGCTTTCTCCTGGATACGCTCGGTCTGGATGCGCAGCAGCGATACAAGATCATTATCGATGATCCTGATCGTGTCGCGATTGAAATGAAAGAAGGCATGTATAAGGTCAAGCACTTCAGAGAGCAGCAGAGTGACGCTTTTTATTATAACTGGACGTTGAAGATTGATGAGCAATTCCAGCAACCTTTCGATCCAACCCATGAAAATATGCGTAACCTTGCTTTGCAAAAAGACCAGGACAGTCATTTGCTGGCGGCTAATCTAAGGCGTGCGTTTTCCGGTGTTGTTTCCGGTAACGTCAAAGCAGAGGGTATCCGTGCCATAGAAGAGCATGGTCACTTTGAATTAAACGGTGATAAAGAGATCATGGATCCGATGGATGAACTGCTCACTGCTTTTGTTGAGCAGCATCGTATGAAGTTGCCGGGGGCAGAGTATGTGCCGTGTTA
>JADFWE010000360.1 GCA_015222915.1 Pseudomonadota bacterium
GGTTGTCCTTGATCATCGTGTATTGTGATTTAAACTGGATCGGCTGCATGCATCTCAGTAACAGTTTTAACAGCAGGACTGACTGCATCCACTGCTCACTGTTGCGACCGTGACGGATGTAGCGGTTTAACATCAATGTCGACCAGTGCTTCAACACCAGTGGCCTGATGTTATTCGGGATTTTCTTATCATAGGAGACCATCTTCAGCTGGCTGACGACAACGTTGCGAGCATGCTCCTGAAGAACCTTTTTCTGCTGCTCTTTTTCGTTCTCTGAAGCGATCAGCTCTTCTTTCAGGATGATGCTTTCCAGTTCATCTACCGCTTTTTCAAAAGAGGCTATGTCTATGTCAAAGTCATCCAGGATATCGTCGACGATACTTTCGAGTTCGTTATACAGGCGGTCTTCTTCAGTGTTGATGCCTTTACCTGCAGAGGTCAGCAGATCGACAGTGCTTCTCGCAGGGTGTGTTTCGTTATCGAACAGGCTGGTATCTGACATGGCGACTTTTATTACCGGCACCTGCAGCTGGTAGATAAGGTTGGTCATCAATGTCGAAACTGTATTATCGTCGCTGATAGCTCCGAACATCATGCCGACGAAATCGATATTTCTTTCGTCTAGCAGGCTTACCTGCTTGTCCAGAACGCCACCGTTTTCATTGCTTATATTGTTAAGCAGTTCCTGTTTGATCTCTTCTGACGTTAGCACCTGTGCTTTTTCATGCATCGTTGAAAGCTGGTGCTGCAGTTTTGAGAGTGCCTTGACGACTTCTTTTCTTTCGTAACAGCTGTTGCCGTCGAGATCCTGTTTAGTCGGAGCGCGTGTGAATGAAGCGGGCAACTGAATCTCATCACCTGATATCGTCATCTCGCCGGTCATGAATTCATTGACGACACGGCTCATCTCCTGCTTGGTTCTGGGGATGAAGTCGGTTGAAGCTTTTTCCTGTGGGTCGTAGTAGCTTGCGACCTGTGTGGATACTTCTTCTTCCTCCTCTTCAAATTCAACCGCTTTTGCGGTTTTCATGATGATCTCAGGCATCACGTCATGATCGATGAACAGCTGGTTGATCGCTTTGTACATCACTGCGAGTTTCGAACAGACTTCCTGGTCGAACATCTTGTAGAAGACAAGCTTGGCTTCGATGGCTATCTCGATATTCTCGATGGTTTTCTGAAAGATCTGGCAGAGGTGTTTAGGATCAAGTGCTTCTTTATCGAAAGCGTTATCACAGTAGATCTCGAGATACTCCAGACGCGTTTCCAGATGACTGACTTCTTCACCATAGAGGCTCATGGCTTTTGCATGCATGGTGGTTATGGCGACCAGTTCTTCCATCTCGTCCTGATCGACCAGGCTCAATTCACCAGAGTCTGAGTCGTCATTAGTGCTGATCCCCTGTGCGATGGTCAGAGAGTTGTTCAGGTTGATAAAGAAGCGGCGTGAGATGTCTGTTTTTTCGGTGCGGAAGATACGCGTGCAGTCCATGTACTTCATCTGATCTTCGTTGGATTCTGCTTTTTCGGCAAGATCAAATAATTTATTGTCTGCCGTGTTTAGCATCTGAGTCATCAGTGTCAGCAGGTGCTCGTTCACACAGTTAAAAACTTTATCGATCAGCTTGTTGTACTTGCCGGCTGTAATTTTGTCTGAGGAATGCAGGGAAATAACATTAGATGAAGCCTGCTCCGGCAAAGTTCGTTCCTTTTTGGGTAAATCTTGATTCGAATTCATACTAATGACCTGAAAGACATAAGTGGTTAAAAAAACACCAGTAATTGATAACAATTAATGCAGTTTTGATACACCAGACCGGTGTATTCACTTGATTTTCAGCTCATTTTTCGTCGGGAATGCGATGGTTGATACCACCGTGACGATTTGTGTATTTTTTGTGGGTTCTACAAGTTATTGAAACAATTAAGATATTATGAAAATACCGGTTCCGCTACAACACTTGCTATCTATCATAGTCAGATCTGATATTTTTTCAACAGTATTTACGATAAATCGACAGTAATGTGTCAGATTTCCGACAAACGGTCGTTTTACGATACAAATGCGGCTATGTGTTCAATATGTGTTACTAACCGTTTTCGGGGTGGCCGCGCGATTCAGATAATGCCTGGCTGAGATAATCACGGATGAGTGATAATTTTCCGTCATCGACGATGAGCCAGTGCGGAGTTCCCTGCAGATGTTGGTTAGGTGCACGCATCCAGTGATAGATGGCTACTGCATCACCGGAAAAATAATCGAACAGCAGATTATAGGCATCGATGAACAGTGCTGCCTGTTGCCAGGCGTGGCTATCTTTTTTAATGGTGTTCCGGCCCGATGCCAGCTCGCCGATATCACCGCACTTCAGCCCGAGAATCCTTGCCAGTTCTGCCTGGTACATGCCGAGTAATTCGGTGACCTGTATCACTGATTGTGAGATCTTTCGTTCACTGCTCAGCGCGTTTTCCATTTTAAAAACCATGTGTTTAAAAACCGTGTGCTGCTACTGTTAAAGAGATGATAGTTAGGCGTCGGATCAGATCGAGCTGGTGTTGCTCCATAGTGTGCAACGGATTATTTGCGTCGCCCCTTCACTACTGCTGCCGATGATCAGATATACAGGTGTTCAGGCATAGATGTTCAGATATAGATGGCAGCATCCCCTTCCTGCCATATCTTATGTTTCTGAAAAACATGCTGAAACAGTTCACTTGAAATCAGTGTCTGCAGCCAGTGCCTTACATGAGGGTACGGTGACTGATCGAACCAGTCTTTATCGACCAGTGAAAACTGCCGGACGAAGGGAAATACGCCGATATCAGCCAGGGTTAGTTCCTCGGCTAGCAGGTGCTCATGTTGTTCGAGCATGGCTTCCAGCTCTTCTATAAATTCTTCGCACTGTTCACGATAATATTCTTCACTGTGTTCCGGATGACGGTCAGCATACTTATAGTGATCCAGATCCTGCTTGAACGAAAAATCATTGGTCTCGATCAATATCTCGGCATCCAGTAGATATTTGTTGTTGTGGCCCAGCCAGTTATCCGGATCACTCTGCAGTAATGCCCACTTGACGATGTCCCAGCTTTCCTCCATTACCGTGTCATCAGTGAGGTGAAGTACCGGTACCGTGGCGCTTTCTGATATCGTCGACAGTGCCGTAGGCAGGTCGCTAAGCTTGACCTCACGCAGTTCGATCTTTGTTTCGGATTGTTTCAGTGCCATATGCGCGCGCATGCAATAAGGGCAGCGGCGAAAGCTGTATAATATCGGGGTTTTAGCTGTTTCTGTCATCGGTGAAAAGCCTGCCTATTTTGTGTCGTACAGGTATTTTAAAAAGATCAGGGCAATACTCATGAGACTGATCAGGCTGGCACCGACCAGCAGTGGTATATTCTCCGTCAATAATGCATGCGCTGCCCAGAAACCATTGCCTGAGACGGACAGGATCAGCATGAACATGGAAACATCGTTAGTGTGACGTGTCTGCAACGCCTTGAATATCTGCGGCAC
>JADFWE010000361.1 GCA_015222915.1 Pseudomonadota bacterium
GACAGGTTTTGTTGTGCTGTGGAGACCAGCCGCTGGTCTATGCCAGAACCGTTATTCCATCGACGACCATCACCGGTGCTCAGCGCCGTTATGCCAATATGGGAAACCGGCCCCTGGGTGCGATGCTGTTCTCTGATAGAACGATGATCCGGGAGGCGGTGCAGGTAGCGAGACTGCCAGCATCGGATGTCGCTTATCAGTATGTGGGTAGCGATGAAGCCGTCTGGGGCAGGCGTTCTGTATTTCGTGTATCCGGTAAGCCATTACTGGTCAGCGAGTATTTTCTTCCGTCGCTGCTCAATTATTAGCCGGTTGAATTGACGACCATCGGCCACGGCTTGATCAAGCCGCGACCAACGATCCTGCTACCTATTCTTTAATCTCGGTCATCTTTTTAATGATGATCGGTGTACGCGGTGCATCCGATGAAAAAGGACCGCCCGGTCCGGTACGGACGCGCGAGATAGCACCGACGATGTTTTCACCTTCGATAACCTTGCCGAAAACAGTGTAACCCCAGCCACGGGTTGATTTTGAGGTGTGATCCAGCGAATAGTTGTCGCTGGTATTTATAAAAAACTGGTTGGTAGCAGAATGCGGGGCATTGGTGCGTGCCATGGCGATCGTGAAATTCAGGTTTTTCAGACCGTTATCAGCTTCGTTCTTGATCGGTGTTTTGGTCTCAACCTTTTTGTAGTCAACGGTGAAACCACCACCCTGATTCATAAAGCCCTTGATCACGCGGTGAAAGATAGTGCCGTCGTAGGCTCCGGCATTCACATAACTTAAAAAGTTGGCGACAGTGGTCGGCGCTTTATCCGGGTACAACTCGAGGACGATGGTGCCTTTAGTGGTCTCCATCTTAACTTTCGGGTTGCCTGCAGCATGGGCAAGCTGAATCTGAAATGTCAGTGCAATAGCAGCAATGCCGATGAGTAGTTTTTTTAGTTTCATTGTCGATGTCTTCTGATGATTGAAAAAAGTGATGGGAATTTAACGTAAATCGTGCAGTTTGTCAGCTTAATAGTACGTTCTCTTCAGTAAGTTTTGGCGATGCAAAGTGATTGTGGCGGTCTCTGGTGATCTAGCCGATTACCAGCTTCAGACCGATTAACAAAGTTACCAGCTCAAAACTTCGTTTGATCAGTCTGTTTCCTTTAACGATCGACAGGTGGGCGCCGAGATAGCCGCCGATAAACGATCCTAGCAGTAACGCCGGAATCCATAACCAGTAGATATCACCCAGCAGGCCCAGTGTAAGCGCCCCGCTGGCATTCCAGAACAGGCCGACAAAGACCAGTGTATAGGCAACGGCCAGCTTGTAGTCGAAGCCGAACCAGCGGATCAGCCACAGGGTGACAAAAAGCCCGGTTCCGGAGGTGAGTGAGCCGTTGAGGATGCCAATGATAAATAAAACCAGGCCACCGATGATATATCCTCTGAGGTGACGGTTTTTCAGTCGGTACTCCTGGCCCAGAGCGGGCGATAAGAAGGAATAGATACCAAGGCCCATGGTCAGCAGCCCGAGCGCCAGTTTTGCCAGCTGATCGGGTACCTGGAGGATAAAACTGGCACCGATGACCACACCGGGTACGCCTGAAAAAATCATTATCAGTGCAAAATCCCGCTCTATCCTGTTGTCTTTCAGGTGCCTGACGGTAGCACCGAGGCCCAGCGCAATAGTGGCGACTTTATGGGTGGCCAGGGCAAGACCGAAAGGCAGGCCCAGAAAGATCAGGGCCGGCAGTTGTATCAGGCCTGCACCGCCGCCAGAAAGCGCGGAGAACAGGTTGGCGACCAGTGAAATGATAAAAATAAGGAATTGTTCGGTCATGTAGCAATCTGCTCGGGCTGTGATTTACTCGATTCCTGATATTTTATGCCTATACTCCTGATATATCAGTTATAAATACTCGAGGTCAGTCAGAATGCGTTTCCCCCTAATTATCTTTTCTATCATCCTGTTAAGTTGTTCTTTGCCCGCACAGGCGAAGATGTATAAATGGATAGATGATGAAGGTCAGATGCACTTTGGTGACAAGATTCCGCTTAAATACCAGGTGAAAGAGCATGATGAGCTGAACGAGCGCGGGATGAAGGTTAAGACTAGGGCGGCGGCGAAAACGCAGGAAGAAAAAGCGGAAGATAGGCGCCTGAAAAAGGAACAGGAAAAGGCGGCCAAGCTGGCAAAAAAGAAAAAGCAGCGTGACCGGGTATTGCTGGATACCTATACCACTGAGACAGACCTGATCGTGGCGCGCGATTCGCGACTGGAAGCCGTCGAAAGCCAGGTACGACTGGCAGAAGCCATCATCGATAGTTCCAATAAAAAGATCGGGAACATGGAGGCACAGGTGGCCTCGATAAAAGAATCGAACCGTGAAGTGCCGGAAAGTCTTTATCAGCGCATCGAAAGTGATAAACAGCAGGTAGCGGTACAGAGTAAAGTGAGAGATCGTCACAAAAAACGCTACGATGAGATCGATGCCCAATTCAGTGACTATATCGAACGTTTTAAAGTATTAAAGGCTGAGAAGAAAGCGTTGCGCGAAAAGCGCAGAAAAGAGGGAGGGTATTGAGAAAGTTCGATGTCAGCACATAAAGGAGACGTTGGCCGTCGTTCGTTATTCGTCGTTCGTTAAAAGCAAAAACAAATATTCTCGCAGAGCCGCAAAGGCGCAAAGAAAAATAAAGACACTGTAGGTATGCCAGATTGTTATTAAGGCATTCGCACACGGAACGTATACTTTTGCATCATCGTGCAAATACCTAAATGACGGTCCGGCGCAGCTACACGAAACAATAAAGCGCTTTTCCTTGGCGTCTTTGCGGCTCTGCGAGAGAATCGGCTCTTGCCCCTCACGAGCAGTGCCGAACACCTCGTTAGTGTTCAGGACTTGATCAGTGTACCAACCCCTTCGTCAGTCAGTAATTCCAGCAATAC
>JADFWE010000054.1 GCA_015222915.1 Pseudomonadota bacterium
CCGACCTGGCCGACGGTGAGCCCCCAGATGCCGAAGGCAGCCAGCGCCGGGGTCAGGTTTGGCAACAGGCTGATAAAACCGTACTTCAGTGAACCCAGAAAGAAGATCAGTACGGCGGAGATCAGGATAAGTGCAACCGTGGTACCTTTCAGCATGCTGTTGATGTTGCGTTTACCGAGATGGGCAAACATCACCGTCGGGCTGCTGCTGTAGGGTTCGATCGATGGTGTATTCTCTTTTATCCATGCCATGGCGGCATCGTCGAAGGTGATGACTTCGTTCGAGGTCATGGTTTTGATGGTGACCGCAATCTTGGTCGAAGATTTATCGACATCGATCTGATTATTCAGGTCGAGACCGTAGGGCAGTGACATCTCGTATAACAGCAGGTACTGTGCCGCGAGGTTACGTTCTTCGGGCAGGCGGTGCCATGCCGGGTCGTCACCATGCATGTTCTTGTTCAGACGTTTGAAGGTGTCGGTGATGGTCTGTACATGAATCACTTCCTGCTGTGAGCGCAGGTACTGGGTGAACTTCGATACGTCAGCCAGGTATTGCGGTTCGCTGATGCCACCGGACTGGTTGGTCGCCAGCGCGTAGTCGATGTAATAGACGCCGGTCAGGTTCTCGGCAGCGTAATCCGAATCACGACGGAATTCGATGCTCTCATCAAAGTAGTTGACGAACTGGTCGTTCAATTCATTCAGTGGAACAAACGAGGCCAGCACAGTGATGACCACCAGGTTGCCGATCAGCAGCGGTTTCTGTTTGGCGATAACAAACTCGCCGAGCTTTGTCATCATCTGTTTGCCGGCGACTTCTTTTTTGCCGGTGGCCGGCAATATGCTGACGATGGCCGGCAGGAAAGTTATGGAGAAAATAAAAGCAGCAGCAACACCTATGGCCGCGACGTTACCCAGGTCATGAAACGGAGGTGCATCGCTGAAATTAAGGCTGAGAAAACCGAACATGGTGGTCAGCGTGGTGACGAATATCGGGCGGAAGTTGATGCGCATACTTTCGATGATGGCCTTGTTCTTATCCAGTCCGATGGCCAGTTCGTGGCGCATGGTGACCAGCAGGTGGACCGCGTCGGCAATCGCCATGGTCAGGATCATGATCGGTGCCGACATCACTGGTGGCGACAGCAGGACACTGGACCAGCCGGCCAGTCCCATCGCAGTCAGGATAGACATGATGATCATGATGAGGGTGGCGACGGTACCGCTCAGTCCACGCAGTAAGATGAACAGGGTGAGTATGATGAAACCCAGCGCAAGCGGGTACAGGTTGGCGACATCATCTTTGCTGGCTTCCGGGAAGGCGTTGTTCATCACTGCCATGCCGACCAGACGTATCTCGATGTCAGGGTATTTTTCCAGCATCTTCTGCTTGAGGTCACGGGCGAAGGCCACTGTCTTAGGTACTTCGTCCAGTGCTTTTCCGGGGAGCTGTACCGTGACATTGATACCGGCAAATTTGCTGTCTGGCGATACCAGGCGATGCACCAGCATCGGTTCATTGATGGCGATGGAGCGTATCCTCAGCAGATCACTGCCGGACAGGCTGTCCGGGTCGAGCACCAGGTCATCGACCACCAGGTCATCTTCTACTGCGGTGGTATGCTGATGGTTGGTGATCGAGTCTACACGGGTGGAGTAGGGCGTCTGCCAGGCTTCGTGGGTGAGGTCCTTGATGACGCCCAGGGTTTCTCTGCTGAAGACTTTGCCTGATTTTGGCGTGACCACGAACAGGATGTTGTCATTTTTATTAAACGTTGCCTGCATCTTTTCGAATGCCAGCAGCTGCGGGTTGTCTTCACCGAAAAACATCCGGTAGTCATTGCTGAATCCCAGAAACCGGCCACCGGAAGCGGCGGCAAAGGTGAGCACCAGCGTCGCCAGCACCACGAGATAGCGCCAGCGTATTATCCATTGCGTATATGACTCGACCATCATTTTTCTCCTTTGTTATTATTATTTACTGTATTGATATTCTATGGCCGGAAATATTATCAGGCGATTTTTAGCATTTTTATCTCATCGTCAAACAGTGCAGACGAGATGGTTTCTATCAACTTATCGGTATCGGTCTCGGTACTCAGCGGCAGCCACTGGTAACCATCGAGATAGGCATTGGTATTGTCCCATAACATTTTGACCACCGGGCTGAAGCCCAGCTTCTGCAGCGGGATATCAGACTGGCCGAGCATCAGGCCGCCGTAGTGCATCGACCAGCAGCCGAATACGATGGTGTTGATATGCTCCTGATATTTTTTATCGAGATCACCGCAGTCTATCGCCTGTTGTACGATATCACGTGTGATATCTGTGATGCTCTGTTCCAGTGACTCCATCTCGGCCAGTTTTTCTGCGCTGACTTTTTCACGCATAGCGGCGTTTTTGGCTCTCTGTATGCTCTTTGAATCCATCGGTCTGAGCTGATGGTAGAGTGAATACCCGATGCCGATGGCAGAGTAGCGTTCACGGGTAGTGCCTTCATAGCTGTAGGCACGTTTGAAAACATCGATAAGATTATTGAGGCATCGGCAGCTCAAGGAGCAGACCAGGTCTTCCTTGCTGGCAAAATGGTTGTAGATA
>JADFWE010000362.1 GCA_015222915.1 Pseudomonadota bacterium
ACCATAAAAGCCATCCGCGACATCGTGCACGAACAGGGCTGGTGTGAGAACGGTATCTCCTATAAATCTCTGCTCAAATTACGTGAAGCGGCCATCGATGCCGAGCATATCGATAAGTTGAAACTCGCCGGCCTCAGCGACAGTCGAAGAGCGGTACTGCCCGGCGGTCTATCTGTGTTACTGGCCGTCTTTAAGACATTAAACATCGAACTGATGCAGGTCTCTGAGCAGGGCATGCGTGAAGGCCTGTTATATGACCTGGTCGGACGTATTACACATCATGATGTCAGAGACGCAACCATCGAATCGGCTATGGCACGCTGGGGCGTTGACACAGAACAGGCCATGCGGGTCACTCAGACCGTCGAACAGCTGTGTCACAGCGCCTACGGACAATGGTCGATTGATAACGAACAGGTCAAACCGCTGTTAAAATGGGCTTCTATGCTGCACGAGATCGGCCTGCAGGTATCACATAATAACTACCATAAACATGGCGCTTATATCTTATCGAATGCCGACATGCAGGGGTTCTCACGACAGGAGCAGGCACTACTTGCAGCACTGGTGCTGTCGCACCGCAGCAAGTTCAGAACCGACACCTTCAAACAACTGATGAAACCCTTTGTAAAATCCGGCAAACAGATCTGCGTATTATTACGCCTCGCTGTTTTATTGCACCGCGGCCGTACCGACCAGCCGGTACCGCATGTCGAGATCAACATCGATAACAAGAACCTCAGCCTGCGCTTTCCAGAGGGCTGGCTCGATGATCACAACATGACTCTCGCCGATCTGATCAAGGAGATCAACTACCTCGATAGCGCCGGTTACCGCCTGAGTTTCGAATAACCTGATGTCGAAAAGGCATCCCGTTTTAAACCATTACTCCCTCAGTACCTTCATCGTGCTCTGCGCGCTCGTCCTTCCGGCCTGCAGTTCGACTTCAGAGCGGGGGACGTTTACCCCGTTAGCCGCAGTAGCAGATCAATCCGTGGTTTATATCTACCGGCCATCCGCCGCATCAAACGCGATGTATTCACCCGACCTGTATCTTAATGATGAATATAAACTTACCATCAAGAACGGTAAGAAAGCACGTTTGGTCCTCGCCCCCGGCAACTATAAATTCGAGCTGGAGCCCGGCAGCAACTATGAGGGCCTCACTAAAACATCAATGGCTCTCGCCCCTGAAGAAACCTATTATATCCGCCTTGATACGACACTGAAGATTAACAGTTCCTCAAATTTTGAGCCCTACCGCCGCAGTTTTAATATGATCAATGTAGAGGAGGCCCTGGCGATCAAGCAGATCGCAGAATGCTGCTCGGATGAAAACCGTAAAACGGAAGTAAAGGCGGGGGAAAAAGAGAAAAACAAGGATGAGCAGTTTTCGGTCGATAAAACACAGAACCCTTTTTCACATTAATAATCCAGGGCGCTGACGACTTATGTCTATTCTAGAAATCATCACCGGCTGGTTAGCCACGGCCATCGGCCTCGGTATCGCCACACTCATCGTCTCCGGTATCAAGGCCAAAAACCCGCTGGCTTTTCTGATCGCCGCCGCGGTTCTCGGATTGATAAATACTTTCCTGCGCCCGGCATTATGGTTTTTAACCGCACCGCTATCTGTGGTCACTTTCGGCCTGTTCGCGCTGGTCATCAACGCACTGATGATCATGCTGACGGCTGCGCTGGTGCCCAATTTTGAGGTCAAAAGCTTCGGCAGCGCATTCTGGGGAGCGCTGATCATGGCGATCATCGGTATATTAGGATTTATCCTGATGCCTTTATTAAGCGGGGCAGACATCAACTGGCACTACTATGAATACCAGAACCAGCAGCAGATACACTAATCCGCTACAGGCCCACGCCAGCAAACAAGGGGGAGACGACCCGACCCCGAACAACCACTGCGGTCAGCTACTCGCCTTTGGACTTGCTGATAAACATGCTGAATAGATATGCCATCATCACCAGCATGAACACAATAATACCTATCGTCAGTATGCCGGTAAGATCATTAAACAATTCGCCAAATACACCCATTTCAATCACCTCTTCTAGATTACCTGTAGTATATTCAAGTACTGCAAATTAGAATTGATACAAATCAAAAAACGACCTGAATTCATTATGACAGAGAGCTGCCGCCTGAACATGGATTTTTCAAAAGTTGCCTGTCTTCGAACAGACCTGCAATCATGGAAGAAAAGCTCGGCAGACGGGGTTTTCAGAATTCCGCTGGAAAGAGACGCCGCAGAATCCGGCCACACGACCAGTTTTGTCCAATTTGCGCCCGAGTCTTTTTTCCCCGCGCACCAGCATCCGCGGGGAGAAGAGATCTACGTGCTGCAAGGCGTTTTTTCAGATGAAGAGGGGGATTATCCCGCCGGCACATACATACGAAACCCACCCGGTTCTACCCATAAACCATTTACCCGTGAAGGCTGCACCCTGTTCGTCAAACTTGATCAATTTCAGGCGGACGACGCTCAACATGTCGTCATCCGGCCGCATCAGCAACACTGGCGGCCCGGCATCGGCAACCTTAAAGTCATATCACTGCACAGTCATCATGCCGAAAGTACCGCTCTGGTCTGGTGGCCCGAAAACGAGGTTTTCCAGCCGCACACGCACTGGGGCGGGGAAGAGATCGTGGTTATAAAAGGCAGATTCATCGACGAGCATGGTGAATACCCGGCCGGCAGCTGGATACGCAGCCCGCACCTGAGCAAACACTTCCCCCGTGTCGAAGAAGAAACGCTGATACTGGTTAAGGTAGGGCATCTGACCGGCGATTAGCCCGTTCGAGAGCGCCACGAAATATCGCCGCCGCTTTCTACTTTTTCGATATTATCTTTTTATGGACTGAAACCATTGAAGCTGATCTATAGAGCAAAAGATATCACAGAGGCCCAGATCATCTCGGGCATGCTGACCGCCAACGACATCAGATCACATGTTGGCGGCTTCTATCTGCAGGGCGGGGTCGGTGAACTGTCGGCGATGGATTTTGCCACCATATCGGTCGCCGACGAAGATGTAAACTCAGCCATGGCTATCATTGCCGAGTATGACCAAAACGTACTTCCTGCTAACGAGCCCGAGCATCGAACTGCTTTAAAGCTGCCACTCATCGTGCTGATACTCGCGATCTTTTTGCTGGCCTTATTCGCTGTATTATTCGGCGGAAACAACTAATCAGAAACGCCTTAACCTACATCAATACTTCATGGTTAGTATCTTAGTAGAATATTTTCTGGTGTCGTTACAATACATGATCACCATAGACAGGGCGTCACAGACGATTATCGCCATCTTTTTTAACCTTGCTCCAGAGACAGAGGTCTGCTTATGAACAACTCAAAACACGGTTTTTCCATCGGTATCGAACGCGTCGGCAGCGATGTTTTTCTGGCGATGAAGGCCGTAGGAAAGCTTACACACGAAGACTATGAGACTATAACCCCGATGATCGATTCGGCTCTCGAAGAGGTAAAACAACCGAAAGTAAAAGTATTGATCGACGGTACCGAACTCGAGGGATGGGAGCTACGTGCAGCATGGGATGATTTCAAAATAGGCCTGAAACACGGCAATGACTTCGAAAAAATTGCGATCTACGGTAATAAGAACTGGCAGGATATTGCCGCAAAAGTCGGCACCTGGTTCGTTTCCGGCGAAGTAAGATATTTCGAAAATTACGACGACGCGCTGAGCTGGCTCAGCAAATAATTGACCACGCCACCTTGTTCTGAGGGCGTCCGTTGGTTCGTTCTTAAAGACGCCGTCACTGCGTCCAAAGGACAGCTCGATGCATTCGCAAAGGCATTGCACGAGGCAAACAACCGGCCAGTCCAGCAACTGAATGCACGCCCCGTGCTCAGATAGTATAAAACCACCCTGGCTTGAAGATACGTATAAAAGATAGAGTGGTTTTTACGCACTTTTTTGTCACTTAGCAGGCTGTTGATTTTCTCTCAAGTGAGTGCGAGACAAGGCAAAATTTTCTGAACTCAACAACTATGGACTAAAGTCCATAGGTTGCAGCAATGACTAAAAGTCATAAAAAA
>JADFWE010000055.1 GCA_015222915.1 Pseudomonadota bacterium
CATCCTGATCGACATACTGCAAAAATACGGGTAGTACCGGAATACCGCTGTGCAACGAGATATCGAAAGCACCGCTCTGGAAGTGAGTGTGGATATGCCGGCCTTTACAACCGCCTTCGGGAAAGATGACGATGTTTTTCCCCGACCGCACGACATCGATCAATGCCTGCAGTGCTGCCTGCCGCGACTGCGCACTGTCACGTTTCACATAGATGGTACCGGCATAATCACTTATACGCCCCAGTACGAACCATTGCCGGACACCTTCTTTTGCCAGCGGATAAACATCGAACAGGGCCGGGATAGCAAAATCTTCCAGTACAGAGGGATGATTGGCAACGAGGATATATTGCTCCGGCAGCGGCCGATCATTCTTATGGATAAGCCGGAGGTCGACAGCCAGTGCCCTGATGAATATTCGGCACCAGAAGCGTGAGAGCCTGTGATAATAACGCCCGGAGAAGGTACGCGGCAGGTGTGATAACAGGTATAACAGCAGGCTCATCGCTATGAGAAATAACCAGGTCAGCGGCAGCATGAGAATATTCACTGCAGACTTTTTCATTGCTTCACACCCGTTTCAGCGTTTGTTAATCCTGCCGACGGCTATCCTTTTTTCTTCTGTTATGTGTCACGCTTTCACCGAGATGCGTGGTCAGTGGAAATGAGACATCCTTAATCTTACGCCAGTCGCCGCGGCGAGGGGTGAATTCTTTATTGCTGGTTTCGATGGTCTTACTGTCTTTCAGGTCTTTCTGCAGGTGCAGCAGTCGCTCCATCTTGGCCAGATCCTTCTCACTCAGCCCCATTGAAGCTTCGACCCAGATATCGACGATCTCATACAGCTGCTCCTGTTCGATAGGATTTACGATCTGCCGTATCTTCTTCAGTGAACGGATGGTGCTGTGAGAACGGTTATGGCTCATCAGATAGTCTTCGACGGCCTGTACACCTTCGCCATCATCGGCGATGATATCGACCAGCCCCATGTCATACAGCTCTTCGGCGGGGTATGTCTTACCACTCAGGATCAGCCGCTCCGCCAATGCTGAACCGATGCGTCGAGAGAGCAGGTTATAGGCACCCATGCCGGGGAACATATTGAACAGAATCTCGGGGAAACCCAGCCGTGAACTGCGCTCTGCGATGATCACATCACAGGAAAGGGCCGTTTCGAAGCCGGCCCCCAGGGCCTGCCCCTGTACCAGCGATATCATGCTGATAGGCAGATCGAGATTATTGATATTACGGTGCAGCAGGTCGATGGCCTTGTATGCGTACTCCTGCAGGCGCTCCCTGTCACCCTCGACGATAAATGACCGTATCAGCTCAAGATCACCGCCAAGATTGTAGATGCCCGGGGTTTTAGACGCCAGGATGAGGTGGCTGAACGGCCAGGTGGTACCAGGATCCTGTTTTTTATAGGTATTGGTTAACTGCTGCTGCAACTGCACCAGTTCGTCGATAAGGCGGCTGTTCATACAGGGGCGGGGCTCAGGCTTCAGCCAGCACCAGATGGCACTTTTTTGAGAATCGTAGCGCGTGTCAAACTGCGTAAAACCAGCTGCTGAATCACTGTCAGAAGCCATATCCTGTGTTTTTGATGTGGTGTCGTCTTGTTTCATGTCTTCCTTAACCTCGGATTTTAGAGCTGCCCTTAACTACAACATTCATAATCTGCCTGACATGGAGATCTTTAAGCTGTCAGATAGATGACAGTATCATGACAATTTTTGTGACAAACTTCAAACTTTCGTTAAAAAAACCTTAAAACAAGCTGAAATGTAACAGGTTTGTAATAGACGAATCTGTCATAAAACAGTACTATTAATGTGCTTTTATTTTGTGTAATTCGCTATTTTGTTGCTGAAAAGGACACTCTTAATACTGATGGATGAGTGAACAGAACGGTTAATTGTCATCATAATGCGTATTTTATCAGTCATCATTCAGGCGCGGTCATCAGGCGCTTTCACATAGTCATCGGTATTTTAATTATGGTAAGAGAACAGGTCATCGAAATAATCGCTAAAGCAGCAGGCTGCAAAGCAGAAGATATCACCCCAGACGCAGAACTCGCATCACTCGGTCTGGCATCACTGGACACGATCACATTATTATTCGACATGGAAGAAACTTTCGATATAACGATACCGAACGAAGTGATCGCCGAGCTGGTTACGGTCGATGATATCGTAAAAAGAATAAGCCAGCACAGAGAAGCAGCCTAGTGCTGCTCGACTTTTGCCATGAAACATCGTGTTGTTATCACCGGCCTGGGCACTATTTCAGGACTGGGACTGAATAAACAGGACTTCTGGAATGAACTCATAGCCGGCCACCCTGCGATAAAGCCGATTCCAGCCATCGAAAACGTGCACATCTCCATCGGTGCCATGGTGGAAGAATTCGACGACAGTCTGTATTTTGAAAAATCAGACCTGCCGTTATTAGACCGTCACTCCAAATTTGCCGTCATCGCTGCCCGTGAAGCGGTGGCTGACGCCGGCCTGAGCGTCGAAGATGATGCCCTGCAGAGAGCCGCCGTATTAGTCGGCACAGGCTGTGGCGGCAAACATACCGATGAGGAGACCTACGACCAGCTCTATAAACAGCAGCGCAAACGCGCCCATCCGCTGACCATCCCGAAAGGTATGCCGAGTGCATCGGCCAGCATGGTGAGTAAACACCTGGGCAGCAGAGGTCCGGCGTTCGTCATCAGCAGTGCCTGCGCTTCCGGTGCCCATGCCATCATCCAGGCTTACAGCATGATCAGATCAGGCATTGCCGATGTCGTCATCACCGGGGCAGCTGATGCGCCATTTACCTACGGTCTGCTCAAATCATGGGAATCACTGAAGATAACCTCCAGTGATACCTGCCGGCCGTTCAGCAAAGATCGCAGCGGTATCGTACTGGGCGAGGGCGCCGGCATGCTGGTACTCGAATCTGAAGCTCACGCGCTTGCCAGAGAGGCCGATATCTATGCCGAGATCGCGGGTGTCGGTATGAGCTCTGATGCCGGCCATATCACAAGGCCTGATATCGATGGCATAAAAACCGCGATACGCAATGCGCTGGACGATGCCGGTATCGAACCCGGTGATGTCGATTATATCAATGCTCATGGCACCGCGACCATGCTCAACGATGTCAGTGAAACCCAGGCGATCCGTCAGGTATTTGGTGTGGATGCAGACTCACTGGCAGTATCATCGACAAAATCGATGCACGGTCATGCACTGGGTGCTTCCAGCGCACTGGAACTGGTGGCGACAGCGCTAGCGGTTAAAAATGGTGTAATTCCGCCGACAGCAAATTTTACAGAGGCCGATGAGAACTGTGACCTCGATTATGTGCCTAACCATTCGATCAGAAAGAATATTAAGGTCGCGCTGAGCAACTCGTTTGCCTTCGGCGGTTTAAATGCGGTTATAGCGCTGAAGAGATACCCTTAAGCACCAGCGTTGCAGGCAAACCCAGTAAAAACGACCAGAATAAGCAGGATCAAAACAATCGGGACCAGCAAAATGCTAACAGACGATACCCTCAAAAAACTGGCAGACAACAATATCCATGCCTATGGGTCCCGGGAACTGCTGAAGTTTGAGAGACAGCTGTCGATCTACTTCGAACGTGAATACCAGCGCTGGCATGGCAATAAAAAACACCCGGAAGAATATGGCATCAGTTCCTTCGAAGGTGAGGTGGCTGACAAGACCTCTGATTACGAGTCGGTCGAACACTACAATAACGAACTGAGACTCTACCAGGCATTCCTCGATCCGCGCTTCATGGCTTATACCATGGCGGATTTCGGTGCTACCGACGAAAGACCTGAGATCGATGGCGGCCTGTCGCTGGAACAGGCACAGATAAAAAAGTTTGAGCTGATCATACAACGTGCAGATATCAGGGATGGCCAGAAAGTGCTGGATCTGGGCTGCGGTTTCGGCGGTTTCATCCGCTATCTCCTGGAAAAATTTCCCAATATCCAGCTGACGGGTATCAACCCGAGCACGGTCCAGGCGCAATATATCAAGGATAGATCACGCAACAGCAATCGCCTCAATATCATCGACCACTATATCGACCAGATAGAACACGGCATTATCGCGGATGGTTATTTCGACAGGGTGATCTCGATCGGCGTACTCGAGCACATCTCTAATCTCGATGCGCTGTTCGAACATATCGCGCCAATGTTGAAAACGGGCGGCAAATGCCTGCACCACATCATCGTATCCAGAGATACCATCCCGCAGTTTCTGAGTGCGGAAGACACCATGATGGCGGAGTATTTCCCGGGGGGACATATATGGCCATACGAAGAGATGCGACGCCACGACAGACACCTGAAATTTGTCGACAGCTGGTTCATCAATGGTATGAATTACTGGAAGACGCTCGATGAATGGCACCGGAACCTGTGGCAGTCTCTCGACGACATCTATCCTTCACATCTTGCGATGAAAGAACTCGATCACTGGAACCGGTACTTCAGCCTGAGCAAGGCGATGTTCATCGCTGACAAGGGGAGGAGTTATGGCAATGCGCATTATCTATTCGAGAAAAGATAAACTGTGCTGTGCTGACCGCCACTATCAGGCCTGGTCATCATAGCTGTTACGATCTTTCACCCATGATGTCAGATCGGTCCCGGTCATCGGTTTGCTGTACAGATAGCCCTGTATGATATCGCCACCCATCGATCTTATGGCCGATAGCTCCTGTTTCGTCTCTACACCTTCGAACACGTTCTCCATGCCGAGGCTGTCACTCATGTTGATGATAGAGCGGACGATGGCCTCGAGGTTATTATCCTCTTCATGGATACCCTGTACGAATGTCTTATCGATCTTTATCACGTCTATCGGCAGACGTACCAGGTAGGTCATAGAAGTATAACCGGTACCAAAATCATCGAGGGCGATGGTACAGCCGAGCTTATGGATCTGTTCCAGGAATAATTTTGTATTACCGAAATCTTTAACCAGCAGCGACTCTGTTATCTCGAATTCTAATAATGAAGGCGTGATGCCGGTCCTGTTGATCTCTTCCTTCAAAAAATTGATGAATTCAAAATGGCCGCACTGCAATACCGAGAGATTGATAGAAAAACGGAAATCATTTTCCGGATGTGCCGCGATGAAGTCGACAACCTGTGTCACCACCCAGTTACCGACGGAATAGATCAATCCGGTCTCTTCCAGCAACGGGATAAAACGGTCCGGTGAAATCTCACCGGACTTTGCATTATTCCAGCGCATCAATGATTCTACTCCGCGTAGCTTATTATTATGCGTATAGACCTGAGGCTGGTACACCATGTAGAACTCATTTTTATCGATCGCGGTATGCAGCGCATTCTCCAGTTCGAGCCTGTCCCTCAGCTGGTTCGACATGCTGGCATCATAGAACTGCACAAGATTGCCGCCTTCTTTCTTCGCCTTGTACATCGCGGTATCAGCATTTCGCAGCAGGATCATAGGTGTATCACCATCACCGGGGTAGATGCTGATACCGATACTGGCACCGATGTGTATATTGTGAGAATTGATGGTAAAAGGCTCGATAAGCTGTTTGATGACCTTCTTGGCCACATTGACAGCTTCGTTATGGTTTTTAAGTTTTTCCAGGACGATGACGAACTCATCACCACCATTTCTGGAGATGGTATCGTGCTTCCTTATCTGGTTCTTTATCCGCTCAGAGACTTCTTTGAGCAACTCATCGCCGATACGGTGACCGAGGCTGTCATTGATCGTTTTAAATCGATCGAGATCGAGGAACAGGATAGCCATCTGCTGATCGTCACGGGAGGATATTTTTATCGACTGATTTATCCGATCGATGAGAAGATTTTTATTTGGGAGGCCGGTCAGCTCATCATGATAGGCCAGGTACTGCAGGCTCTCTTCGGCTATTTCCTTTTTCTCGATCACGCTCTCCAGGTACAGGTTAGTATCTGTCAGATCACGAGTGCGTTCCTCTACCGTGATCTCGAGCATGGTTTTACTCTTTTCGAGAGACCGCTGTGCATCGACCTTCTCACCGATCTCCTCATTCAGATTCTCGATCAGTTCATTGTTTTTGAGTGTTAACTCGATCTCATTCCTGCGGCTCCGATTGAGGTTCACACTGGTAGAGACCATCAGCCCGATAAAGATCAGGAAAGCAAAAGCGATGTAATATCGCCCTTCAAAATCGAGGTTGATGAACACCAGGAAGATGCCGGTCGCCTGCGGGATAACATAGGCAAGATAAGCAGGCATCCACATCGACAGGATGGGGATGCTGCCCGCGATCATGCCGAAGTTGATCAAAAATATCAGATTACGTACTACATCATTATCATGCGTTACCTGGGTATACTCGAATAAACCCCAGCAGACGCCAGACATCAGGGTGAGTATAAAATAGGCAGAGAGATATGTGTTCGTCGTGAAGCGGGGCGATCTTATGAAGTCACTGGTGATCAGCGTGCGAAAAAAAGTGATGAGCGTGATCGAGACACCGAGCAACCACGCATTATCATGCTGTGATGTATTCTGTACCAGTAAAAAGATCAACCAGGCGGCAAAGATATTAGTCAGCGTTCCCGAGATAGAGGACCTGAACAAACGATCTATCTGTGTCTCCAGCAGGGTACTTTTTAGCGTATTTTTTTGAATCATATCTTTTGTAATAAATTTTAATTACAGCTAAATAACAATGCTGTAAATGCTGCCGTATAGCGCATTAATATTCACCGACACTTCATTAAGTGTCATAAGGCCTATCAAATAACCATATACCGACACATAAGACTAGTCTAATAATACCTGAATGTTAGTGATTTTCTTTTATTGAGAGCGTTTGTATTTATCAGGATTTTTCAATAATTAACCATATATGTCATTGATTTATATGTAGTTAAATCTAACGCTAATATGCATAGTTTAACGCTGGCCAGTATCCGCTGAACGACTGCATATAAGCCGGTAATACCACACGATTCTATCTGACCGGCACTTTCGACCGGACTGTAATCAACTATCAAATAGTCAAAAAAAACCCTGCAGAGCA
>JADFWE010000007.1 GCA_015222915.1 Pseudomonadota bacterium
GATGAGCAGCTGGACTTCCCTGTGATCTACGCTTCAGCCATCAATGGTTATGCAGGGCTCGACGCAGAGGGGCTGACCGACGGTGATATGACACCTTTGTTCGAAGCGATTATCGAACATGTGCCAGAGCCGGAAGTTGATCATGATGGCGCATTCCAGTTGCAGATCTCGACCCTGGATTACAATAGTTATGTCGGCATTGTCGGTATCGGTCGTATTACCCGTGGCTCTGTTAAGACCAATATGGCGGTGAAGATTATCGGTGATGACGGTAAGGAGCGCGGTGGTCGTATCGGTCAGGTGCTGGGCTTTAATGGCCTGGAGCGGGTTGAGATCGAAGAAGCCTTTGCCGGTGATATCGTTGCCATTACCGGGATAGATCCACTGAATATATCCGACACCATCTGTGATCCAAATAACGTTGAAGCGCTGTCACCAATGACGGTCGACGAACCGACTATCAGCATGACGTTCCAGGCGAACTCCTCACCGTTTTCCGGTCAGGAAGGTAAGTATGTGACCAGTCGTAACATCTGGGATCGTCTGCAGCAGGAGCTTAAGCATAACGTGGCGCTGCGTGTCGATCAGGTTGAAGGTGATAAATATAAAGTCTCGGGTCGTGGCGAGTTGCATCTTTCTGTGCTGATCGAAACCATGCGCCGTGAAAATTTTGAACTGGCCGTGGGCCGTCCTGAAGTCATTGTTCACGAAGAAAACGGCGTTAAGCTGGAGCCTTACGAAGAGCTGACGGCAGATGTTGAAGTTGAGCATCAGGGTGCGGTGATGGAAGCACTGGGGATACGTAAAGCAGAGCTTAAGGATATGGTTCAGGATGGAAAAGGTCGCGTACGACTCGACTTCATCATCCCGGCGCGAGGTCTTATCGGGTTCAGAACGGAATACCTTTCCATGACACGTGGTACCGGTCTGTTATACAGCGTGTTTGATCATTACGGCCCGGCTGTGAAGGATGATATCGGTCAGCGTCCTAACGGCGTGCTGGTATCTAATGCACGCGGCAAGGCGGTTGCCTATTCTCTATGCCCTCTGCAGGAACGCGGTAAGCTGCTGGTCGGTAACAACGACGAGGTCTACGAAGGACAGATCGTGGGTATTCATTCGCGTGATAATGACCTGGTGGTGAACCCGATCAAACCAAAGCCGTTAACCAACGTGCGTGCTTCTGGAACAGATGATGCGTTAACACTGTCTCCGCACATCAAATATACGCTGGAGCAGGCGTTAGAGTTTATCGATGATGATGAGCTGGTGGAAGTGACACCGGAGAATATCCGTATCCGCAAAAAACTGCTTAAGGAGAATGAGCGTAAGAGTGCGAGTCGCGGCAAGTAGCAGTCAGTTTTCTGCGCGATCAAAAAAGCCGGCTTATGCCGGCTTTTTTTTGTGGACGCTATTCCCGTATCTATGATCAGAGGTTCACTGACAGCCGGCTAGAAGCTTGCGCGTGCATTTATCGCTATGGTGTCCTGATTATGTCCGGTTCTGTAGGCAAAGCCGACAGCTATCGCCCGGTAAAAATAGTAGCGCACAACCACATGCAGGTTGTTAGCGGGGTATTCCAGCACATAGAGGTGTGATGCTTCAAATTCAAACTCGACAGATTTGCTCACCATCTGGCGAAGTCCGGCCTTTAATTGATACCCCATACCGCTATGGCCTGACGCGGTCGAATTTTCGTTCACCGTAGTCTCTGCGATGAGCGCAGAAGCATCCCCATAGACTGCGGTATGGTCTGCAAGCTGTGTATGCGCGGTAATGCCCAGGTTGGTTGTTTTGATGCTTTCTACCTGCTGGTGCTGGAAGTTATCAAAGGTTGTCGCCATTACCGATAAGCTCATCGCGTAGTGTGGGCTGAAGCCAAGAGAAAGGGCGAAACCAAAACCGTTGCCTTCGACCTTATGGGGGGATGCCGCCAGGTCGATAGTGCTTGTGGTGAAATTGAAATCGATATAATCAAAGCTGAAGTCTGCAGACCATGCCGGCGTTGCAGTTGTCAGCAATAAAGCAGAGAGAGAAAAGTGGCGGGCAAAGGAAATAAACATACGGGTAGCAGGTGCAGGGTGCTTGCAAGTCGGCATCAACTGGCGCCCTTAATGGATGGTAGCCCCCTCTGTTTCGCCACTTCTTGTGATACGGTCGTATTCGTTATCTGCCCGAATATATTTTTGCACGATGGCACTTGCTATATCATCAGCCATCCTGCTCAGGGATCGGCAGTCGCGTTGCGGCGGCATTTCTGAAAGTGCCTTGTCTATCTCCCTGGCGGCGGCCAGGCCATTGTTGCCATGGTTTTTTTCGTGTCGGGTAAGCGCCTCATTGAACTGCTTGAAAACGTCGATGGTCTGTTTGTCGCTGACATATTCACTGAGTGCCGGCAGGGTGTGGATGACATGTACCCTGGTGACGATGTTGTGCAGCTGGCAGCCGTAAGGTCCTGGTGCCGGATGATACTTCCAGTCGATATACCAGTCGGTGTGGCCGTTGTATGAGCCGCTGCCGGCACGTATCGGCGAGTGCCGCATTAATTCTGGTTTTATCTCATATACTGTTCGCGGCGAAATAACATAATATTTGTATTCCACTGTATTTTTAAGCTCTGCGGCAACCGTCAGGCTTAACATCGATAGCAGGATAGCTGTGATTGCTTTCAGGTAAAACATATTATTTTAAAAAGTATATTTAAAAATGTTCGATACCGGTTTGTCTCGCTCATATTCATTTTGAAAGAGCGGCTCAGGATGCGGGTCTTCGACAGACTCGTAGTTGTACTGCGGAAAAAACTCAGCCTTGAAACGTGGTTTGATGATTTCCTCTTCTTTGTTGTCGCGCCATGGGTTTTCTTCCTCGGCTGGTACGCGCCATTGCGGGTTATCATCATAGACCGTATCAGACATCGGGGTGCGGTATGACTCGGGCAGGTTGGCGATGCCATTTGCACCTGCGAAAACAGCAGCGCTGACAAAAAATAACAGGGCAAAACCGTTCACTTGCCAGTGTTTCGTCTTCTTTTCTGATCGCACGCTGAAGGACTGCTGGTGGAGTATCCATTGCTGGAAAGTATGTTGCAGGAGCACGTTTGCCATCAGTGTAAGTCAGTAACCTGTTTCTGCCATTTCAGGCTTTTGAACCAGTATTTTCGTGTGCTCTTGATCCATTTGTCAGCCTTGTGAGCGATGATCCAGGAGTTTAGGTAATTAAGCATTTCCTGGTTGCCCTTGTTTACAGCAAAAGCTTCTTTGGTGGTCAGTAAAGGGTCTTTTAATGGCAGGTCGACAGCATCGGAATGTGTGATCGCGATAAACTCAGGAATCGGCGAGGGTGCGATAAAAGCATGTACCGAACCGTTGACCACGGCAGAGCTGGCTTCTTTTTCTGTCTTGCGCAGGTCCATCGTTGCTTTCGGAAAGACCTTTTCGATAAGGCTGGCAGAGACGGAGCCTTTGATCGCAGTGATATAGATTTTTTTATCATTCAGCTCTTTGATGCTTTTGAAATCCCTGGTCAGTGCCAGGTTGCTGACCAGGGTATATCCGGAGCGCGAATAAGGCCTGGAAAAGTTTACTTTTAAAGCACGTTTTGGCGTAATAGAAAGGCCGGAAGCAATGATATCTATGTCACCTTTTAGCAGTGCTGGGATCATCTGTTTCCACTGGTATTGTTTGAACACGGCTTTTACGCCGATATCTTTTGCCAGCTGTCTGGCGATGTCGATCTCAAAACCGATCAGTTCGCCTTTTTTGTTTTCCATCACCCAGGGAGGGAGGATGGAGACGCCGATGCGCATCTCACCTTTTTTCTGAATCTGACTGAGGATGTCATTGCTGCTGGAGCCCGCATGAGACAGCGGTGAGAATGCCAGAGATCCAGCTAGAGAGCCAAGCAGTGCGATAAGCAAAAAGAGTGATCGGAAAAATGTCATGCTGAAAGTCGTCCTGTGTGTCTGATAAAAAGATAATACCTAATCTCGGTATCTTGCTTTATTTGTATGCTGAGTGCAATTACCTATATTGACTAGAAGGTTTGCGGTTACAGCACTGGCGGTCTGTGTTGATCATGTGGATAAGTGTCGTGATATCCATAGATAGGGATGTTGCTCGGGTCGCCATTCATAGGTGGTCCAGATCGATGGTTTTCAGTGTTTTTATGAACCCGGTGGCGCGGAAAATATTGTCTGTGAGGCAGTTGAAAGGTGATAATGCCATCATAATCGTTGCGGATTCATTGAAATCAATAACATAGCGTTATGATTGTTGCGCTTGAACATGAAATTAATAGTGCTAAATAGTTTTATAAGGCAACAATTATGCTGTGTAATCCTGTATAATTCGCCGGCTAAATTAATCCTGATTGCTGTATGTGGTCGCTGTACATCAGCTTTGTCGTTTTTTAAGGGTTTATGAATTTTCAACACTTTTAATTTTATGTGCATATACATAAAGCACTTTTAGGTAGTAAAGCCATGGCAGACGTAGACTTAAGCAAATATAGAAATATCGGCATTTTCGCCCATGTGGACGCGGGTAAAACCACGACTACAGAACGTATCCTGAAGCTGACCGGTAAGATCCATAAAACCGGTGAAGTTCATGACGGTGAAGCAACCACCGACTTCATGGAACAGGAGCAGGAACGCGGTATTACTATTCAGTCAGCAGCGACCAGCTGTGAGTGGAACGGTCACCGTATGAACATCATCGACACACCTGGACACGTTGATTTCACCATCGAAGTATACCGTTCACTCAAAGTGCTGGACGGCGGCATCGGCGTATTCTGTGGTTCAGGTGGTGTAGAGCCTCAGTCTGAAACCAACTGGCGTTATGCGAATGAGTCAGAAGTTTCACGTGTTATCTTCGTTAACAAGCTGGATCGTATCGGTGCTGACTTCTACCGCGTGGTTAAACAGGTAGAAGACGTGCTGGGTGCTAACCCGCTGGTGATGGTTTTACCTATCGGTATCGAAGATCAGTTCAAAGGCTGTGTTGATCTACTAACCCGTAAAGCATGGATATGGGACGACGAGAATGATACTACTGCTTACCGTATCGAAGAGCCACCAGCTGAGATGGCTGACCAGGTCGAAGAGTGGCGTGAAAAACTCATCGAAACGGCCGTCGAGCAGGACGATGATGTGATGGAAATGTACCTTGACGGTACAGAGCCACCAATGGAAGACATTAAACGCTGTATCCGTAAAGGTACACTGACCATGGATTTCTTCCCGACTTACTGTGGTTCTGCGTTTAAAGACAAAGGCGTGCAGATGGTACTGGACGCTGCCGTTGATTACCTGCCTGATCCAACTGAAGTCAAGCCTCAGCCAGAAGTTGATATGGAAGGTAACGAGACAGGTGAGTACGCGATCGTTGATCCTGACAAACCATTACGCGCACTGGCATTCAAAATCATGGATGACCGTTTTGGCGCATTGACCTTTGTTCGAGTCTACTCTGGCCGTATGGATAAAGGCATGACTGTTTTAAATACCTTTACCGGTAAAACTGAGCGTATCGGCCGTATGGTCGAGATGCACGCGGATGAGCGTATCGAGTTAAGTGGTGCGCAGGCCGGAGACATCATCGCTGTCGTCGGTATGAAGAACGTACAGACAGGTCACACATTATGTGACGAGAAAAATCCTGCGACACTGGAGCCAATGGTTTTCCCTGATCCGGTCATCTCGATTTCAATCTCTCCTAACGATAAGAGTGCTTCTGAAAAACTGGGTATCGCGCTGGGCAAGATGATCAAAGAAGATCCATCGTTCCGTGTTGAGACTGACGAAGATTCAGGTGAGACCATCCTTAAAGGCATGGGCGAACTGCATCTCGATATCAAGGTTGATATCCTGAGGCGTACTCATGGTATCGATGCGACTATCGGTAAACCACAGGTTGCTTACCGTGAGACTATCACGCAGAAGATTGAAGATTCTTACACACATAAGAAACAGTCAGGTGGTTCAGGTCAGTTCGGTAAGATCGATTACATCATCGAGCCAGGTGAGCCGGGTTCTGGTTACGAGTTCGAGTCTAAAGTGACCGGTGGTAACGTACCACGTGAATTCTGGCCTGCGATCGAGAAAGGTTTTAGAGGCATGTCAGAAAAAGGCGTATTGGCAGGTTTCCCATGTCTGGACTGGAAAGTGACATTGATGGACGGTCAGTTCCATGCAGTGGATTCATCTGCGGTAGCGTTTGAATTAGCTTCTAAAGCGGCTTACCGTCAGTCTATGCCTAAAGCGGGTCCTCAGTTGATGGAACCGATCATGAAGGTTGATGTCTACACGCCTGAAGATCACGTCGGTGATGTTATCGGTGACCTTAACCGTCGTCGCGGCATGATCAAATCACAGGAAGCCAATGCGAACGGTGTTCGCATCAAAGCGGAATGTCCGTTGAGTGAGATGTTTGGTTACATCGGTTCACTGCGTACCATGACGTCTGGTCGCGGTCAGTTCTCTATGGAGTTCCTGCACTATGTAGCGGCACCTAGAAACGTTTCTGAAGACGTGATCAAAGAAGTGAAAGAGCGCGAAGCAGCTAAATAAGCTGTTTTGTTTTTTTGAAAAAAGCCGGCTCATTGAGCCGGCTTTTTTTGTTTTAGTGTTACAGGGTCTGGCGGCGCCTTGATCGTAATCATATCCGTAAGTTAGAGATGGCATATAATCAACGGTGGTAGCTTGATCTCTGTTAGTGGTCCTTAGGTGCCCCAGAAACTTTGGAAATTGTTCGCGCCTTTGCGAGAAATATCACTTTTACTCTTTAATGCCTGCTCGTGGCTGTAATCGATAGTTAACAGCCAGATCTGATGAGATACAAATCAATCAAGCATCTCATAAGTTTTTACAGGTCATACAAATGCAAATAGAAACAAACTGGTTGATCGGTCTGCATATCCCGACAGAATTAATGCCATCATCGGTATTGTGGCTGGCAAATATCCTGTTTGTCGGAGTATTGATCTACGCGATTAAAAAAGTTGAGTTCAAAAAACTGTTAGATAACGAGCCCAGCCAGCATGTCTACTTCGGTGCGATGGTCATGCTGTTGATGATCTGGGGCTTAAAAGCGGGTGTTTCTCCGGGCCTCGGTTTTCATCATCTGGGTGCAACCTTGTTTACCTTGATGTTCGGCTGGCCGCTGGCATTGTTCGGACTAACGACGGTGCTGGTCGCCAGTATGCTGGTCCAGCATAACGAATGGCTGAGTATCGGTGTGAACGGCAGTCTTAGCATTATCGTGCCGGTGTTTACCAGTTACCTGATCCTGAAAGTGACGCAGAAGTATCTGCCGGATAATTTTTTTATCTATATCTTCGTCATCGCATTTTTTGGTGCAGGTGCAGCGGTAGCGTTCAGCCGTTTCTCAGGCATCATCCTGCTGAGCCTGGTGCACGCTTATCCGGATGCAAAGATAATCGAAGAGTCATTATTGTACACACCGTTATTCATGTTCCCCGAGATGTTTGTCACCGGCATGCTGATCAGTATCTTCGTGGTCTATAAACCGGAGTGGGTCAGCACTTTTGATGATGAACGGTATATTATCGGTAAGTGACCAGTAAACGATTGGTTTTCACTAAAAACGAGTTTTCAGTAGTTATGAATTTGAGTGGATTAATTACTGCTTGTTTTGCCTATGCGAATAATGTTGCCACCTTATTTTTACACTCAATGGCCTGCTATTTGTGATATCACAAAAGTGTAAATCCACTGATGACTGGCAGAAAGTAGATGGATTGGAGACACGGTATCTTTCTTGATTGTATTGCTCAGGATAATGGGTTTTATGATGTTTATACAAACTGAAAAAATTCAATATATTGGAAGGGTATATTATGCAGTCGTTGTGGCTATGCAGTTCAGGGAAAATTCGATATTGTTATGAGATGTTCGAATTGAAACGGTTTTAATTTATATGGCTAGAAGTTTGAATCGTTAGTTACATTATTAAGTATGAGGAAATGCTATGAAGCGTTTTAAAAATATTCTTCTTTTTTGTGATTTTGATACAAAACAACATCTGGCTGTTGAGCGTGCGATATCGCTAGCCCGGCAGAATGGTGCGCGGCTGACGGTAATTACTGTGGTCAAAGAAATCCCTTCGGAAAGGGGCATGGCAATCACTGCTGTGACGCCGCAGGAAGTTTTTGAGCTGGTGATTAAAGATAGTCAGCAAAAAATCGATGCGCTTGTTGCCGACATAGGCAAGCAAGGGGTCGATGCAGAATCACTGGTGATTACCGGCACGCCGTTTATGGAAGTTATCCGACAGGTACTGCGCGAAAAACACGATCTGGTGATTCTGGCATCAGAAGGCAAAGGGGGTATCAGGGAGCGATTATTTGGCAGTACGTCAATGCATCTGATGCGCAAATGTCCCTGTCCGGTGTGGGTGGTCAAACCGTCGAAACGTACAAAATATAAAAAGATCATGGCGGCGGTTGATATCGCCAGCGATTTCCCCAGTGACAAAAACCGGAAATCGCTCAATCCGCTGATCATGCAACTGGCAAGTTCGCTGGCTCAGATGGACAACAGCGAATTTCACGTTGCACAGGTATGGTCGGTTTACGGTGAAGGCTACATGCAGGTTCGCGGTAACCTGAGCGATGAAGGACTTAACGACATACGAAAACGAAACAAAAAGCATTATGTGTCAGAGCTTGACAGGTTGCTGGTCGGCGTTGACCTGAAAGGCCTTATCTATCATCGGCATATGCCGAGAAGCATGGATGTTCCAAAAGCCATCATAAAACTGGCGAAAGGCAAAGCCATCGACCTGCTGGTTATGGGCACCGTTTGTCGCACGGGTCTACCCGGATTTATCATTGGTAATACCGCAGAAAAAGTTCTGAGTGAGGTGAATTGCTCGGTGCTGACGGTCAAGCCTGATGGTTTCGTCACACCTGTGACCCTGGAGGGTAGGTGACTCATGAAATGAATGGAATTAAAGGGGGAGGTCCAGAGGGATTAAATTTTAAGCCGCACTAAATGTCTCCTTTGAAGAAATTTCAAATGATTATCATAAGTGATCGAACTACCGCTTTGTGTTGATAGCGGTCTCAAGTATCCGTTTCAATCATTGAAGAAAGCGTTTCAATCAGCTTGTCGATATGCGCCTTCTGGTGTTTTGCCGAAAGCGTGATGCGTAAACGTGATGTGCCTTCCGGTACCGTCGGTGGCCGGATGGCGGTGACCAGGAAGCCCTGTTCGAATAACAGATGGCTGATGCTCATGGCGTTTTCATCATCGCCAATGAGCAGGGGCTGTATCGCGGTCTGACTGTTTTCGATGCTGAGAGAAGCCTCATCACAGCATTTTCTGAAGTAGTGGATGTTGTGGTTCAGCTTGTCCAGATGCACTGTTTCGTTCTGGATGAGTTTTAAACTGCAGCGCGTCGCCTCAGCGATGGCCGCTGGCATGGCGGTGGTATAGATATAGGTGCGTGCCTGCTGGATGATGGTTTCGATGAGTTCATCGCTACCGGCAATGAAGGCGCCGGCGGTACCGATGGCCTTGCCTAAGGTAGCCATATAGATGGGCACATCATTATGGTCTAATGAATAGTGCTGCAAGCTGCCTCTTCCGGTTCTGCCTAAAGTGCCAAAACCATGCGCGTCATCGACCATCAGCCAGCTGGCTGTTTTATTGCATAAGTCAGACAGTGGGGGCAGGTCGGCAATATCACCATCCATACTGAAAACACCGTCGGTCAGTACCAGCTTTGTGTGTTGCTTATCGGTGACTGTGCCTGCAGCTTTATCGAGTTTTTTCTGCAGGCTGGAAACATCATTATGCAGATAGCGCTGAAAACGTGCGCCGCTGAGAAGGCCGCCGTCTATCAGTGAGGCGTGATTTAAACGGTCTTCAAATACAAAATCATTTTTATCCAGCAGCGCCTGGCATACGCCGAGGTTGGCCATATAACCAGTGGAGAACAACAGCGCGCGTGGATAGCCGGTGAACTCGGCCAGCTCTTCTTCCAGGAGATGGTGCGCTCGGCTGTGACCATTGACCAGATGTGCGGCACCGCTGCCAACGCCGTAGTTCTTAACACCATCGATCATCGCCTGTTTGATCTGCGGGTGGTTTGCCAGCCCCAGGTAATCATTACTGCTGAAGCTGATGATATCTTTGTCGTCGATCTGCATCTCGACCTGTTGCGGACCTTCGCTTATGCGGCGGCTACGGTAGCGATGTTGCTGTTTTCTTTCGTCGAGTGCCTTCTTGAGTCTGTTGTTGAGGTTGTTCAAAATAATCGAAGCGCTCGAACGTGATTATTAACCGCAAGCGCAGCTGGCTTTGCCGGTGTCCGCAGGGATCGTACCGAGCTTTTTGTTGATGCCTAATTTGTCGAATAAACGCTGGTCGTGGTTTTCATCCGGATTATCGGTGGTGAGCAGGCGGTCGCCATAGAAGATGGAGTTGGCACCGGCGAGAAAGCACAGCGCCTGCGTCTCATCCGACATCTCGGTGCGTCCAGCCGACAGGCGTACTACCGATTTTGGCATGATGATCCTGGCGACGGCGATGGTGCGGACGAATTCCAGCGGCTCTATCTTATCGACACCGTGCAGCGGTGTACCTTCTACCTGCACCAGCATATTGATCGGCACGCTGTCCGGGTGCTCTGGCAGATTGGCCAGCTGTTGCAGCAGGGAGCTGCGGTCGATGCGCTCTTCACCCATGCCGAGGATACCGCCGCTGCAGACATTGATGCCGGCGTCTCTCACATGTTTCAGGGTATCGAGCCGGTCCTGATAGGTGCGGGTAGTGATGACGTTGCCGTAATGTTCGGGTGAGGTATCCAGATTATGGTTGTAATAATCCAGGCCGGCGTCTTTCAGCCGCTGGCTCTGAGTATCGGTCAGCATGCCGAGGGTGACGCAGGTTTCCATGCCGATGCCTTTTACCGCAACGATCATATCGATGACCTTATCCAGGTTTTTGTCGGTCGGGTTGCGCCATGCTGCGCCCATGCAGAAACGGCTGGCACCGTTATCTTTGGCCAGTTGTGCCTTTTCGATGACCTCGTCCAGTGGCAGTAGACGCTCACGTTCTACTTCGGCATCGTTGTTTGCACTCTGTGAGCAGTACCCGCAGTCTTCCGGGCAGGCGCCGGTTTTGATGCTTAATAAGGTGCTGACCTGAACTTCATTCGGCTCAAAGTTCTGACGGTGAATGCTCTGTGCCTGGAACAGCAGGTCATTAAACGGTAATTCAAACAGGCTGGAGATCTCGGTCTTTGTCCAGTCGTGGCGCAATGTTATATCTGAAGATGGCATGATGTGTGGTTTTTGTTAACCGTGCTGGTTATAATTAGGCTCATTTTACACTACACGGACGTGACTAGCCAAAAGGAGACTGGCCAAAATGGAAATCGCGCTAAAAATACTATCCCGCCTGTTCCCTTCGCGCTGTATTCTCTGCCAGAGAACGGTCTATCCTGACACTGACGATGCAGGTAGCAAAATGAGCGGTGTGGAGATATGCCCCACCTGCCTGTCCATGCTGCCGTTTAATCACCCTTGCTGTGTAAGCTGTGCGTTGCCGCTGGCCGAAGACATCGGTGATGATAATCTATGCGGTCGCTGTATCCAGAAGCTACCGGCCTTTGATTACAGCTATAGCCTGTTTCGTTATGAGGCTGATCTCATCAGGCTGATTCACCAGTTAAAGTTTTCAGAAAAAATAAGCCATGCCCGTAGTATCGGGATATTGCTGCTGGAAAAATTACGGACCGAAGTTTCATGTCAGGAAAATCTTCCTGATTGTCTGCTGCCGGTACCCCTGCACAGCCGTCGAATGCGGCAGCGGGGGTTCAATCAGTCGATAGAGATCGCGCGGGTCATCGCTACAGGATTGCAGATACCGATCATTTCTGATGCGGTGATACGCCATCGCAGTACACAATCGCAGACCGGTCTAAGTGCCAGGCAGCGGAAAAAAAATATCAGAGGGGCTTTTGATGTGCTCGGCAATGTAGTCGGCGACCCAGCCAGCAATTTGGCTAGCAATCTGGCCGGTAAGCACGTATTGATCATCGACGACGTGGTGACCACAGGCTCTACGGTGAATGAGCTGGCAAAACTGTTGAAGAAGCACAAGGTGGAAAAGGTCGGCGTACTAAGTATCGCCAGGGCACCGATAAGATCGTAGTTTTAAATTAAAGGCGTTGTCCGCTTTCGGCCAGAAGCGGACCTCCAGAGAAAACTAAAGTCAAAAACTTTTCACCGCCGAGGCGCAGAGACGCCGAGAAAAACAATA
>JADFWE010000363.1 GCA_015222915.1 Pseudomonadota bacterium
CTCGACCAGCTGACAAAGAATATCGCAGAAGCAAGTCTGTTACTGCATAAAGCAGTCGCCGTGTTCCCCGGCTTCAATCTCACCTTGATGTATAACAAAGGCGCTGCTTTCAGTTTTTTGAGCGATGCCGATGGCTGGCAGCGGCCATTTTTTGTGATCCTGTCTACCGCTATCAGCATCTTCCTGTTTTTCTGGTTAAAACAGATATCGAATGATAAAGAACAGAAAGACAATCAGCTGTTACAGATGGCAATCTCATTGATTCTGGGCGGTGCTATCGGCAACCTGATCGACCGCGCTTTATATGGACAGGTCACCGATTTTATTCAGGTCTATTATTCCAGTTATTATTTTCCGGCGTTTAACATTGCCGATTCTGCGATAACGCTGGGTGCAGGCTTGCTGATACTGGATATGTTCCTGCAGGTGAAAACGCAGGAAGGAAAATGAAAAATGCACTGAAATCGTTCCTGACGATTTTCAGCATACGACCTGCATGGACTGCAGGAAGTGCAGAAAATGCAGGAGCAATTTTCTGTCACTCCATCCATGGAGATAAAAAATGCACTGACATCGCTCCAGACGAATATTTAAAAGATCGAGTTAAAACTTGCAACCTGTAACTTAGAACTAAAAAATGCCTGACGAGATAAACATGAGCAGCCTGGTGCTGATGCACTACAGCATCGCACTGACCGACGGTACCATGATCGAAAGCAGCTTCGATGACGAACCTGTCGAGATCACCATGGGTGACGGTGACGTTACCGAAGGCATGGAGCTGGCGCTCTACGGCCTGAAGGAAGGAGATGACCAGACGCTGACGCTGACCGCTGAACAGGGTTTCGGCATCCGCGACGATGACAATATCAGCGACATGCCGCTAAGTGACTTCCCGGAAAATCTGCCGCCGAAAGTTGACCAGTCTTACTCTTTCGAATCACTGGAAGGCGAAGAGATCCCCGGCACCGTGCTCGCCATCAAGGACGGTTTTGCTACTATCGACTTCAACCACCCGCTGTCAGGACAGGAGATCGTTTTCCGGGTACAGATCCTCGGCGTTAATAATGCACACGCGGACATCGAACAATAATCATGGATATCTACCTCGCTAATCCACGCGGCTTCTGCGCCGGTGTCGATCGTGCTATCGAGATCGTAGAGCGCGCACTGGAGATCTTTTCCGCACCCATCTACGTCCGTCATGAGGTCGTACACAATCGTTACGTGGTCAGCAACCTGATAGAAAAGGGCGCGATCTTCGTCGAAGAACTGGACGAGATACCGGACGGCGCCACCGTCATCTTCAGCGCCCACGGCGTCTCGCAACAGGTGCGCAGCGAAGCCGAGAGCAGGGATCTGCGTATCTTCGATGCCACCTGCCCGCTGGTTACCAAGGTACATCTGGAAGTCGCACGTCATGAGAAGAAAACAGAAGACGTCATCCTCATCGGCCATACCGGCCACCCCGAGGTCGAAGGCACCCTGGGACAGTACAAACAGAATCCGAACAGCAACATCTACCTGGTTGAAACAGTAGAAGATGTTGAAACACTGGAGGTCAAAAACCCGAATGCTCTGGCCTATGTTACACAGACCACGCTATCGGTTGATGACACAAAAAACATCATCGCATCACTACGGGATAAATTTCCGGAGATACAGGGGCCACGCAAAGATGACATATGTTATGC
>JADFWE010000364.1 GCA_015222915.1 Pseudomonadota bacterium
AGGCTATCTCGCTGGGTGCTTATGATTTCTATCAGAAACCGATCGACCCGGGTGTGCTTGGGCTGATCGTTGACCGCGCCTATCAGTTATATGAGCTGAAAGAAGAGAACAGGCGACTGGCTTTGCAGGGCACGGATTCTGCGATCGATGGCATTATCGGTTCCAGTACGTCGATGCTGGCAGCCTGTCGGCTGGTAGAGAAAGTCGGACCGGCAGAAGTTACCACCCTGGTGCTGGGCGAGAGTGGCACGGGTAAAGAACTTATCGCCAGGGCATTGCACAGTCTTAGTCCCCGACATGATAAAGCGTTTGTCGCACTGAACTGTGCGGCGATACCTGACAACCTGCTGGAGAGCGAGCTTTTCGGTTACGAGAAAGGGGCATTCACCGGCGCAGTAAAACAGACCAAGGGCAAGATAGAAGCCGCCGGCGGCGGCACCTTGTTCCTCGATGAGATCGGCGATATGCCGATGTCGTTGCAGGCCAAGATGTTGCGCTTCCTGCAGGAGCGGGTAATCGAACGTCTGGGCGGCCGCGAGACTATCGAAGTCGATGTGCGCATCGTCTGTGCTACCCATCGTGATCTCGACAGCATGATCAAAGCCAGCGAGTTTCGCGAAGATCTTTATTTTCGTATCAGTGAGATCGTCATAGAGATTCCTCCACTGCGGCAGCGTGAAGGTGATAAATTATTGTTGGCGCAAACCTTTCTGGATCTGTTCAGTGAAAAAAATGGCCGAAGCTTCCGCGGTTTTTCCGAACAGGCACGTGCCGTACTCGATACTTACGAATGGCCGGGAAATGTGCGCGAACTGGAAAACCGGATAAAACGTGCAGTGGTGCTTGCTGACGGCAAGCAGATCTCGGTTACTGATCTTGGCTTCAATGAAGATGAGGGTCGGCCGACATCACTGGATCTGCGCCAGGCAAGAGAGCAGGTAGAGCGTGAGATCATCAAGCGTGCCCTGTCTGTCTATGATAATAATGTCACCCATGCTGCCGAGGCGATGGGTATCAGTCGTCCATCGCTGTATCAGCTGGTCAAAAAACTTGATATCCCGGAGCCGGGTAAGTCCTGATCATGCGCCACTTTAATCTATATCCCTACGCAGGGAAGCTCCAGGGTAAATGATGAAGCGACTATGAGTGACGCCAGTTCAAAATCCGGCTGGACTTATGCCGGTGCAATGCTTTCTGGTCTGCTGTTACTGGTCGGTATCTTATACCGGCAGACGGTTACCTACCTCGCCGATATCTGGAGTGATATCAGTGCTGGCGAATACGCCCACGGTTTCCTGGTGCTGGCGATAAGTCTCTATCTGATTAATTATAACCGGGAGCGCCTAGCCAGGATAAATCCCTGTCCGACTTACCTGGCGCTGCCGTTCGTGTTCGGTTCCGTGCTGCTGTGGCTGGTAGCTGTACTGGTCGATGTCGAGGTGGTGCAGGCGCTTGCGCTGTTGTTTGTGCTGGTCTCCGTTGTCTGGGCGATGACGGGGCATCAGGTCATGAAGGTGCTGGCCTTTCCTCTATTGTTCATCGGTTTTGCCATCCCGATATGGTTCCCTCTGTCACCTGTGTTGCAGGAGATCACGGCTGATGTCGTTTTCTGGATTACGCGTATGGCTGGCATCCCGGCGTTCAGGAGCGATAACCTCATCACCGTGCCAGGCGGTGCGTTTTCTATCGAGGAAGCATGCAGTGGCCTGCGTTACCTGCTAGCTGCGCTGACCCTGGGTTCGTTGTACGCCTATCTTAATTATGTCAGCCTGGCTGCAAGGTTTGCTGTTGTTGCTGTGGTGGCGGGCGCGGCGTTAGTGGCTAATTTCCTGAGGGTATATATCGTTGTTTATCTCGGTTATGTGACAGAGATGCAGCACCCATGGGTAGCCGATCACCTGATGCTGGGCTGGTATCTGTTCGGTGGTCTGATAGCGTTGTTATTATTTGCCGACGCCCGATTGTATCGACCGGGAACAGAGACGGCCACATCGGCAGCGACATCGGTCGCCACATCGACAGTCAGTGGCGAAGATAGCGTGCCATGTGGCAAAAGCCAGAAGCAGTGCATGACCGTTGGGGCGATATGTCTTGCATTGTTGATATTGGGGCCAGCCGTAGAATATCAGCAGAAAAATCAGCAGGCGCCGGAGATCTCGGGTATCGATCTTTTGTTGCCAGCAGACGACTGGCTGTTGCAGTCGACTAGCTCAAATGACTGGATGCCGATCTATCATGGTTCCATTACCGTTAAAAAAGACTACCAGGTGCGCGGTGATGATGTCAGCGTGGTGATCGCTTATTACCCGATTCAGAAGCAGGGGGAAGAGGTAATCAATGACCTGAACCGGATAAGTAACAAAAAAGTCTGGCACCATGAGCTGTCGCGGCCCCGAACACGATACCCGGTTCAACATGGAGTATTTGAGCAGCTCATGACAAACAGTCAAAATAACAAAAGGCTGGTCTGGTATTGGTACAATATCGGCGGGCAGCCGACGATCAATAAATATCAGGCTAAATTGTTGCAGTTGCGAAGCCTGTTAACGGGACAGCCGCAATCGTATATGGTGGCGGTTTCCATCGCAAAGAAAGGGGATGTCGAAACGACACGTACTGCATTGAAAAAAATCGTTGCGGAGATGGAAATACCCCTGGCCAGCTTGAAAGTAATAGAATAAGAAACAGCCCGAACGCCTGCTCTGGCAGAGGAGAGCGTGACGGGTATCTAGAGATGTATCTATAAACAAAGAGAAACCGCGCCGCCAGCAGCGCCGAAAAAAAAGAGAAATGAAGTTATGAAAGCATTATTAAAACGTTATTCAGTCGTCATATTCACCCTGCTGTTATTGTCAGCCTGTGGCGGTGACGTCGATGATGCGCAGTCGGTTGTTTCTGCGAAGGCATATATTGAAAAGAATCAGTTGCAGGAAGCATACCTGGAGCTAAAAAATGCATTACAGGTCAATCCTCGTAACGCAGAGGCTCGATATCTGCTGGGAAAAGTAAACCTGACGATCGGAGATACCGCGTTTGCTGAAAAAGAATTTCGCAAGGCAGAAGAGGCCGGCTGGGATGAGGGTGAATCCAGAGTCGGCCTGACACAGGCCTGGGTAGTTAATAATCAGTTTAAAAAAGTGCTGGACGAGATCGAGATAAAAGACAGTTATGCCGATTCTGTACGTGCTGATCTATATGGCTTGAGAGCTTATGCGGAGGCCGCGCAGGGTTATGCCGGACTTGCCAAAGTCTCTGTCGAACGAGGCGCGGAAATCGATAAAAATGCTTTCCAGCTTATGAAGACCAGTATCCAGATCAAAATGGCCAGCGGCCAGCTTGATGCAGCGTCAGAACAGCTGGATGCTGCACTGGCATTATATGTAGATAATGCTGAGCTTCTATTGTTGAGAGCAAGTATCGCGTTGCAGAACAAAGATAACGAACACGCCATCAGTGATTATCGTAATGTTCTTGAGCACGAGCCGAAATCTGTAGTCACGCAGCCGGGAAGGAGTGCAAGAGTGGGGCTGGCGCGTCTACTTATCCTGAATAAAGATTATCAGCAGGCAAAAGGGTTGTTGAAGCCGCTGAAAAAACAACGTCCAAAAGATCTCGAGGTCAATTTCATGCTCGGGTTGCTGGCGTTTGAGGAAAAAGATTTCGATCAGGCTGAAGACAGCCTGTTAAAAGTGTTAAGGCTGGCTCCGGACCACGCACGGACTCAGTTGCTTTTTGGCGCGGTCAATTTCGCGCAAAAAGATTTTGAACAGGCGGCCTATTATGTCAGTAAATATCTGCAACTCGTGCCAGGCGATCTACAGGCGCGTAAGCTACTGGGGCGTACTTATATCCTTATGGGGCAGCAGGCTGAGGCGCAGGCCATACTCAGGTCAGGGCTGCAGCAGGGGACGGATGCTGAACTGCTGGCGTTGATCGGTGTGTCACAGCTGCGGGCAGGTGACAAAGTATCCGGTATCAGTGATCTGAAGAAGGCTGTGCAGGTTTCACCTGGTAGTACAGCCTTGCGCGGCGAACTGGCAAAGGCATATATATCAGCCGGTGAGACAGAGAATGCGATAAAGCAGTTAAATACCATCCTCGCCGAAGGCGGTGATAAGAATAAGACAGAAATCCTGAAAGTAGCGGCTTATCTTCGTTCAAAACAATATGATCAGGCAATAAATATGGCACTGGATATCCTCAAGCGGTCGCCAGAAGATGTTGCCGTGCTGACATTGGTCGGTAATGTGTTTGCGGCAAGCGGTGACAGGGCTGAAGCCAGGAAATATTATAATCAGGCGTTAGATCTGGAGCCGAAGAACCTGTCGGCAGCGATGCTGCTGGCTGTACTGGAAGAGGCTGAGGGTAAAAATGATGTGGCGAAAGTTATATATGAAAAACTGAGCATCAAGAATCCGGAGTCGATAGCGCCTGTGCTCGCATTAGCAAGGCTGGCCGCTCAGGAAAAAGATTTTGACTCGATGCTCTCCTGGCTGGAAAAAGCCAGGGTTCAGGCGCCCGGAGAGATACGCCCGCGTGTCGTGCTTGCTGAATTTTATCTGGGAGACCGCCAATATGACAAGGCGGGTACACTGATAGATGAGGCGCTTAATATCTCGGCAAATGAACCATCGTTATTATTATTAAAGAGCAAGAACTTTTTGGCACAACAGCGTTATATCGAAGCATTACCGCCACTGAAAGAGCTGGTGACGCGAGTGCCGAAATCGATTTCTGTGCGTACCCTGCTGGGTGAGACATATATGCGGCTCGAACAGTATAGTGACGCGCGCAGGCAGCTGGAACTGGTGCTTAAGGAGCAGCCATATTATGTGTCAGCTTTGTTGGTTCTGGCGCGAACAGAGCAGCATGCTGGAAATTATGACCTCGCGGTAAAGTATGCCCGGCAGGTAAAAAATATTCAGCCGGACAGATACATGGCTTACGAGATAATCGGCGATGTGTCGATGCTGAGCAAAGACTATCCCCAGGCCAGCGCTGCGTATGAGCAGGCTGTTGCCATCAGGCCCGGTTCAGAAATGGTAATAAAACAGTCAGAAGCATTGATGCGCCAGTCAAACACATCTCAGGCTATCGATGTTCTTAAAACCTGGGTAAAAGATAATACCGATGATGTGCGGGCGTTTGAATTTTTGGGTAATGCTTATATGGCTGCCGGCAAAGATGCCGAAGCGATACAGGCATTTGAATCTGTCTATAAGTTACAGCCCGGCAATATCATCGCACTTAACAATCTGGCATGGCTATATTCATTAAGCAGTGACCCGAAAGCCCTCGAATATGCAGAGAAAGCTTATAAGGCCAAACCTGAAGATGCCGGGGTAAAGGATACGTACGGCTGGGTTCTGGTGCAGCAGGGGCAGGTCGAAAAGGGTCGTCGTATACTGGAACAGGCAATGAAAGGGCTACCTGATGTGGCTGAGGTCCGTTATCACTACGCGGTTGCTGTGTACAAGTCAGGTGAAAAAATCGAAGCGAAGAAGATTCTCAAAAAATTATTACAGAACGGTCAGCCATTTATCGGGCGTGAAGACGCTGAGAAGTTGGTATCGCAGTAAGATGCAGGTTCTACACGGTGCCTGCCATGTACATTGATGTCTGCTCCTCACACATAGGCGACATCCACAAGGATTAAAAACCTTCACCGCCGAGGCGCAGAGACGCCGAGGAAAAGCTTTTAGTTTTCGTAGGGTGGGCAC
>JADFWE010000365.1 GCA_015222915.1 Pseudomonadota bacterium
ACCGTATGTTTACCGATCTCGACATTGTGGCCAACCTGCACCAGGTTATCGATCTTCACACCGTCATGGATTATCGTGTCATGCAGCGCTCCGCGATCGATGGTGGAATTTGCGCCTATCTCGACATCATTACCTATCTGCACATTGCCTATCTGGGGAATCTTCAGGTAGGCATCTCCGTCACGCTCATAACCGAAACCATCGGCACCGATGACCACACCGGAAAAGAAGATGCAGTTGCTGCCGATCTGCGTCCGGTAGCCGATACTCACGTTAGCATTGACTATTGTATTATCACCGATACTGACGTCATTTTCGACAACGCTGCCGGCACCGATCTGCACATTCTCGCCCAGGCTAACGCCCGACTGCAAGACGACATTCTCACCGATATACACGCTGCCAGGAACATTCACACCTTCGGCTATAACCGCACTGGCACAGATACCACTGGCGCGAAGCTTGGCCGGATTTAACAGGCGCGTCGCTTTTACGAACGCCAGCCGGGGATTGTCCGCCACCAGAAACGACTTATCACTGTCCTGCAGCCATTCTTCTTTGGTGATGATGGCTGACGCTTTCGTGGTCTCGATCTTATCCAGATATTTCGGATTGTAGATAAATGCCAGGTATCCGCTCCCTGCAGAATCGATATCAGCGACATTTTCAATCGAACAGTCAGCACCGTGCAGGCGGCAATCGATCTTCTCTGCAAGTTCGGAAAGTTTTATGGCCATTACGCTATCTGAAAAATACGCTCAACGATAAATCGCTTACGAGCAAAGCTGGAAACCGGCTTGTTTTTTCTTCTTCCTATTTCTTCTTAAAGGCTGCTTTCATATTTTCCAGCACCTTGTCAGTGATATCAAGCTTAGGATCCGCAAACGCGACACCTTCACTGAGCACCAGAGAGTATTTACCCTTTTTAGCGATATCGTCGATGATGCCTCTGACCTGCTGCTGCAAGACTGCCAGTTCCTGATTTCTTACCGTGCTAACTTCCTGCGACAGTATTGCTTCTTTCTGTTTCAACTTCTGAATCTTGGTGATGATGTTCTTCTTCAGCTCGTTCAGCTTGTCTTCAGTCATCACAAGCTCGTTACGCTTGTAATTCTCCTGCATACCGGTGATCTCTTTTTCCAGTTTTTTCAGACCATCACGATCCGGGCCGAAACGCTCCATCATGCTGGTATTAACCGCATCTACCTGAGGGGCCTCGGTCAAAATCCTCTCGACACTGACCACACCGATTTTCAGATCGGCCGCCAACGCAGTCGAAGACAGAAAGACGGATACCAATAAACCTAATACTATTTTTTTCACTTTTGTTTTCTCCTTAGAAGAATGAACCAATACTAAACTGGAATGACCGGAGCCTGTCGCCCGGAACACTGTTAATGGTTTTCGCGTAACTAAAACGTAACGGACCGATCGGTGAAATCCATACCAGAGACAGACCGTATGAACTTCTCAGCTGATCAGCCTGAAAACCATTGGTACCGAGCGGTGCATCGAAGGTATTGAAATTATCCAAAAATACGTTACCCACATCGACAAATGCACTCAGCCGTACCGAAGTCGGCGGCTTCTCTATAAATGGTATAGGAAATATGTAATCTGCGCCACCTGTTACCCGCATATTACCACCGATAGGCAGACCTGTTAACGGATCACGAGGACCTAACGAGTTTGAGTCATAACCGCGAACCGTGCGGATACCACCGGCGAAATAACGTTCGAAGAACGGTAACTCACTGGTATTACCGTAACCGCCACCATAGGCAAGATTGCCACGCAGCAACATGGTCGTTGCGCTGGTCACCGGAAAATAGTTATTGGTGATGAAGGTCGCTTTATAATATTCGAGATCACTGCCCGGTATGGTCATGTTCACACCGATGGTGTGCTGCGTACCGGTGCTCGCAAATACGGTTCGGTTGCGGGTATCATGCGAGAAGCTGGCATTGATGGTCAGACTCCGGTACAGGCTCTGGCCATCATGCGAGACCAGAAACTTAGTTACATCTAATGACGGATTGATTGTTGATGGTGTGATATTGATCTGACTGTAGCCATAACCGAGGCTCACGGTATTAAACTCAGAAAGCGGTACCCCGTAACTGACATTGACATCACCTGAATCCGTCTGGAAATTATTGATATCCTGCTCAGCAGCATCCCTCTGCCGGTAGGATGCGCTCACCGTGCGGCTGATACCATCCAGCGTGTAATACGGGTTGGTATATGCCGCGCTGTAGATGGTATTAGCACGGTCAGTATTGACGTTCAACGAGAGGCGTTTGCCGGTGCCGAACAGATTTTCCTGTGTCAGACCGACATTGAATAATAGCCCCTGGGTCTGCGAGAAACCGGCACCGATGTTAAAGCTGCCAGCCAGTTTTTCTTCCAGGCTGACTGTCAGATCCACCTGGTTATTACTGCCGGGTACCGGAACGGTATCGATATTGACTGTTTCCACGTAGGGCAAACGCTGGATACGTATCTTGGAACGTTCCAGCAGATCACTGGCCAGGATAGAACCTTCCATGAGACGCATCTCACGGCGGAACACCTGGTCCTGGGTACTGTCGTTACCGAAGATATTTATCCGGCGCACATAGACTTTCTCACCCGGGATCACATGATAGGTGAGCGCGACTTTCTTCTTCTCGTCGTCGATGACAGGTGATATCTTTACCTCGGAAAAAGCATAACCGATACGACCCATCTGGTTCTCAAGACGCTTTTTGCTGGCGGTCATCAGACTGCGGGAAAAATACATGCCCTGACGCGTCATGATCTGCGATTTCATGGTCTGGCGATTGACCACCATCTCACCGGTCAGGTCAGAAGACGATATCTTGTAACGGTCACCTTCGACGACATTGATGGTGATGTAGATATCCTGCTTGTTCGGCGTGATCGATACCTGCGTAGATTCGATATTAAACCGGATATAACCGCGGTCAAGATAATAGGAACGGATGGTTTCCAGATCAGCATTCAGTTTGGGTTTTGAATAATCATCGATCGATGAAAAGACAGCCAGCGAAGACGGTACGCCAGACTGCAGCTCATCGAGCAGGATGTCATCGTCATAAACATCATTACCGACGATATTGATGTGTTTGATCAGCGCCACCTGGCCTTCTGAGATGGTGATATTGATGTCGACGCGGTTCTGATCCAGCTCGGTCACTTCGGTGGTCAGCTTGACGCCGTATTTACCCTGACTGAAGTACACCCGCTCCAGCTCCAGCGTTAACTTTTCCAGTAGCGAACGGTTGTAGATCTGGCCACGGGTAACGCCGATATCCAGCAAGGCGTCCTTCAGGGCATCATCATCGATATCCGAGTTACCGGAGAACTCCACATTGGCGATCGACGGCCTCTCTTTCACCCTGACGATCAGGGTATCGTTTTCACGAAAGAACCTCACATCAGCAAAGAAGCCGGTCTTATAGAGTTCGCTGACCGCGTAGGTGACCTGATCATCATCGATAGGGTCGCCCACTGCGATCGGCAGGTAATTTAATAATGTGCCGTCCGGCAGGCGCTGCAGACCTTCGAGTTTTATCTCTGACACAGTGAATGTATCGGCATGTGCGAAAAATGCACAGACGCTGTTAAGCAGAACAATAATTAAGATTCTATTGATAAATGGCATACAGCTTATGAAATTTTGCTCGTCTCTGATTCATTCCGTTGCGTAATTTTATGAACCGGAACCAGAGGAACAGAACAGCGCAAAATCAGCGTGCCGCATTATAACAGGTGAATAAGGAATCATGTATCAATCGTAGGCTCAGGAGCCGGTTTTTTGCCTTTAGTGGCCTTGTTTCCGGCCTTGTTATTATTGTTGCAGGCTGACCAGAAAGCCTGTTCGAGCACTCTCTACTGTACCAGCCGTTGTATATCATTGAAGATAGCGATGCTCATCAGCAGGGCCAGCAGGGCGATACCTACCTGCTGTCCGCGCATCTCAAAAGCTTCCGATACCGGCGAGCCCTTGATCATCTCGATGAGGTAATAGAACAGATGACCGCCATCGAGCATCGGTATAGGCAGCAGGTTCAGCACACCGAGGCTGACCGAGATAACGGCGAGGAACGACAGGAAAGCGACCAGGCCGATACTCGCAGTCACTCCAGCATAGGTCGCGATCGTTATCGGACCGGAGATATTCGATAATGCCGCTTCGCCTGATACCATCTTCCATAACACGCGTAAGGTCAGCGAAGACATATCCCAGGTTTTAACCACAGCTTTTTCAGCAGCTTCCACCGGTGAATATTCGATATGCGCGATCAGTTGCTGGCGCACCGACTCAGGAATATGCTGATATGCACCGATATAGCCCTGCTCAGTTTCGGTCTCGACGGTTTTATTCGCCGTTTTCTCCGTGGTTTTTACTTTGCGACTCTGCGGGATAACGGTTAGCTCGACTTCTTCCCCTGCATCAACCCTTGCAACACCCTCTGCGTCATCGCCGCCAGCCGTCCGCAATACCACAAACTGCATCGCCCGGTTAGGTTTCAAACGTATCATCTCCACCAGTGTTTTCCACTGCGTGACCTCGACACCATCAACCCGGATCACGATATCACCTTTTTGCAGGCCAGCGTTCTCAGCAGCACCCTGCCCGACGACACCACCGATCTCGGGTTGCAGGTCAGGCCACCACTGATTGAAGCCGAGGCGATTGAAGATATCGCCTTCTTCTTCGAGCAGATGCATATCACCCAGAGCCAGCTGACGTGTCGTTTCAGAACCGTCTTCAGTGCGCACCCGTACAGGAATCGTTCCACCGTCCAGCCCCTGATCCAGCACCTGCAGCCTGAACTCATTCCATGAACGCACCGGCGTCTCAGCGACCAGCAGAATCTCGTCACGGTTGTTAAAACCGGCCTTTGCTGCGATGCTGTCAGCATCGACTTCACCGACAAACGGTCGGTCGACCGTGGTACCGAGCATGAACACCACCCAGTACAGAACGATCGCCAGCATGAAGTTAAACGCCGGTCCGGCAAAAACGATGGCAGAGCGTTTGACCAGACTCTGGTTATTAAACGCCCGCTTGCGGTCGGCTTCGGCAACATCGCCTTCCCGCTCATCCAGCATCTTCACGTAACCGCCCAGTGGAATGGCTGCGATGACATATTCGATATCATCACCTTCGGGCGTTCTCCTGCACCATTTTAATAGCGGTTTGCCAAAACCGACGGAGAAACGCAGAACCTTGACGCCTGCCTTACGCGCCACCCAGTAATGGCCGAATTCATGGAAGGTGACCAGTACGCCGATGGCGACGATGAAGAAAAAGATATTGTGCAAAATGCTCATAAATTATTTTAAAACCTGAGTTTTGTTAAACCTGCTTTGTTAAACCCGCCTTATTGGGCCCGCAGTATTTCAGCGATGCAGTCGTTACATATCTGCCTGGCCATCACATCGGCGGCCTGTATGGCTGCCAGAGAATCCACCTTATCAGAGATGTCCGCTTTATCCAGCGTCTGTTCGATTAATCTTGCGATATCAGTGAAACCTATCTGTTCGTTTAAAAAGGCTTCCACTGCAATCTCATTGGCAGCATTTAACACGATAGTCGCCGTTCCGCCCATCCCTATCGCCCGGTAACACAGCCCCAGACACGGAAAACGCTCCAGGTCCGGTTTTTCGAAGTCTAGTTTTGCGACCTCAAAAATGTCCAGTGGTTCAACGCCGGAAACGATTCGCTCAGGCCATGCCAGTGCATGGGCTATCGGCGTACGCATGTCCGGGTTTCCCATCTGCGCCAGTACACTGCCGTCACTGTACGACACCATGGAGTGGATCACACTCTGCGGGTGGATCACCACCTCGATATTGGCGATATCCATGTCGAATAACCAGTAGGCCTCGATCAGCTCCAGGCCTTTGTTCATCAGGGTTGCCGAATCGACCGAAATCTTTTTACCCATATCCCAGTTCGGATGATTCACCGCCTGTTCAGGTGTTACGTGTTCCAGCTGATCCGCAGTGAAACTTCTGAACGGCCCGCCGCTAGCGGTCAGCAGGATTTTTTCGATGCCGGCATTTACCTGCTGATTGGTCATTTTAACCGATGAATGGTGCTGCGTCAGGCAATCCGGCATGCACTGGAATATCGCATTATGTTCGCTGTCTACCGGCATCAGTATGGCATCGTTGTCACGCGCGGTATCCATGAACAGTTTACCGGACATCACCAGTGCTTCCTTATTGGCCAGCAGCACGCGTTTACCGGCTTTTGCAGCTGCAAGACTCGGTACCAGGCCCGCAGCACCGACGATAGCGGCCACCACACAGTCTACGTTCTGATCTTCCACCACCTGTAAGAGGCCTGCCTCCCCGCTTAGCACCCGGGTGTTTGAACCATCCGCCTGCAGCCGTTTCTCTAGTGTTTCGGCCGCATCGGTTTCAAACATGACAGCAAATTTCGGCTGCCACTTCAGGCACAGGCCTGCCATCGCATCGACGCTGGTATTCGCGGTCAGAGCATATATCTGATAAGAACCGGGGTGGCGGGCAACAACATCCAGCGTACTGCTGCCGATGCTGCCGGTCGCGCCCAGCAGGGTGATCTGTGACGGCGTCATAGGGTGGTTACGATAAGCCAGTTATAACCGACGATAAATACCGGCATCGCCGCCAGTACACTGTCGATGCGGTCGAGTATACCGCCGTGTCCGGGCAATATATTGCCGCTGTCTTTAAGCCCTGCCTCGCGTTTAAGAAAGCTGAAATAAAGGTCACCGCCGACAGAGATGAACGTAAGTATGATGGACAGCAATACCAGCAAGGCAGAATATTCGGTGTCGAGCTCGAAGTAATAACTGGCGACCAGGGTATATACTGACGTCGCGATGACGGCTCCTATCAGTCCTTCCTTGGTCTTGCCGGGACTGATATTGGGCGCCAGTTTGCGTTTACCGAATTTTTTTCCAGAGAAATAGGCACCGATATCCGCCACCCATACCAGCGATAGCGCATAGAACAGCCAGGCAGAACCCTGATACAGTGAGTGGATGTCATGCATGGCCAGGGCAGCAGCCGGCAGTACGATAAACGCAGCAAACAGTTTGTCTGCTCTAAAGGCTGAGCTGGCCGCTTTCGGGATGGCATATTTCAGATAATAAGTGACGCTGAACCACCACAGTACTGCGACGTAGATGATCCACATCACGTAATCCTGCGCATACTGCTGGATCAGCCACACGGTGGCCACCATCACCATGGAAAAAGCCGCCCTGACAAGGCGCTGATGTATGCCGGCCAGCTTTGCCCATTCATAGGCAGAAACCAGTACGACGAACAGCAGGAAATAAAAAAACACTGTGCCCGGCTGGAAAAAGATGATCCAGACAACGAAGGCGGCAAGCGGGATGGCGGTTAATATTCTTTGATACAACATGTTTAGTCTGGCAGCTTGCCTCTGAGTGTGTTCTGAATCAGATTATAGTTATTATTATGATACTTACTGAGGAGTAACGTAGTTTATGCAACATTCTCCTCAGCATCTGCTGTAGCAGTATTTGTCTACAGACAGTCCCTATTCGATAGCGGCCGTTGCCTGCTCCTGCTGAATCTGCTGCCCGGTCTTGCCAAAACGCCGCTGCCGGCCGGCAAACCAGTCCAGGGCATCGCTAAAATCCTGATCAGAAAAATCCGGCCACAAGGTATCGACAAAATACAGCTCAGCATAAGCCAGCTGCCATATCAGAAAATTACTGATACGCTGTTCACCACCGGTGCGGATCAGCAGGTCGGGTTCAGGCGTATCACTCAACGAAAGAAATGAGCCGAACAGCTGCTCATCTATCGACTGTACGTCTAACGATGCCGCATCAGTATCTGTCGCACTGTCCTGCATGGAACTGATCAGTGATCTACAGGCATTCACGATATCCCAGCGACCACCATAATTAGCGGCGATATTCAGTTTCAGACCGGTATTGTCTTCGGTTAATGCCTCACATTCGGCAATACTTTTCTGCAGTTTTTCAGAAAACCGCAGTCTTTCACCGATAAACCGTACCCGCACATTTTTCTTGTGCAGTTTTTTTACTTCACCGGTCAGCGTGCTCACGAACAACGACATCAGGCTACTGACCTCGGATTTCGGGCGGTTCCAGTTTTCACTGCTGAAGGCAAAGATGGTCAAGGCTGCTATGCGATTCTTCGCACAGTTCTCGACGATCTTGCGGGTCGCGTTCACCCCGGCTTTATGACCTGCCGCTCTCGGCAGGTGGCGCTTATTCGCCCAGCGGCCATTACCATCCATGACCACTGCTACATGGCGTGGTAATGTCTGAAGCGTATTATCTGAAACCTTACTCATAAAATTAACACTGTAATATTATTTCTCTCACCAGGCCACAGAGCACGCCGGCAAGACTAATATTGATCATGTTCTTTTGCTGCTGGTGCTATCCAGGGAAGCGCTGATTAAGTCATGAATCGACATCTTGTAATTAAAATGCCCTGTTTCCGCGTTGCAAAACTTCGCAATAGCCCT
>JADFWE010000366.1 GCA_015222915.1 Pseudomonadota bacterium
GTTACATATGAAATATTGTTTTTCTCGGCGTCTCTGCGCCTCGGCGGTGAATAATCTTTTGACTGTCCGCTTCTAGCCGTTAGCTGAACTTGCCATTTTTTCACCAGGTCTTATTTATAAATGAACTATCACATCTCTGGCAGGGTCAACCAATTCAGTTATTTATGAATATCATAGATAAGCTTATCAATAAAATAACCGGCAACAGATAAAGGATCTTAACGATGGAAAAACTATGTTCACTGGCTGGCAAGGCCCAATCACTTTTAAACAAAACACGGGCAGCAGATTTTCTCGGTCCTCTTGCCCTGCGTCTTTACCTGGTCCCCATCTTCTGGATGGCAGGTACTAAAAAACTTGCCAACATAGAGAGCACGGCCGAATGGTTCGGCAACCCTGACTGGGGCCTGGGCCTGCCATTCCCGGAGCTGATGGCATGGATGGCATCACTTACCGAAGCCGGTGGTGCTATCCTGCTGCTGGTCGGCCTGGGGGTACGCTGGATATCGATACCCCTTATGGTCACCATGATCGTCGCCGCCGTTACCGTCCACTTGCAAAACGGCTGGCTGGCCATCGCAGAAGGTTCCGAACAACTCGATGCCGCAAGAGCGATATTGCAGGAACACGGTAATTACGAATGGCTGACAGAAAATGGTAGTTTCGTAATCCTGAATAACGGTATAGAATTTGCCGCTACCTATATCATCATGCTGTTGGTACTGTTCTTCATCGGACCGGGGAAAGCCAGCCTGGATCACCTGATCAGCAGACGGTTTGCTAACTGCTAATTGCTAATTGCTAAGGCAATAATATTCAAAGAGAATAAAACATGAGTGACTTACAATTCCCTGTTTCAGGAGCTGGCCTCGGCCTACGCAGAGAAAAACTTAATGAGATGCTCGATGCCATTGAGAAAAAAAGTCTGGCACCGGTCAACTTTATGGAAGTTGCTCCGGAGAACTGGATCAATGTCGGCGGCACGTTCGGCAAGAAGTTCAGGCGTTTCACCGAACAGTATGACTTCATCTGCCACGGCCTGTCACTTTCCATCGGCAGCCCCGCTCCGCTGGATGAAGACTTTGTCAGAGACGTCGGCAGATTCATGAAGACACATGGCATCAAACACTATTCCGAACATCTGACTTACTGTTCTGATGACGGTCACCTGTACGATCTTCTGCCCATACCTTTTACCGAAGAGGCGGTGCATTATGTCGCAGAGCGTATCCGCCGCGTGCAGGATATCCTGCAACAGGAGATATCGATGGAAAACGCTTCGTATTACACACCGGCACCAGGTAAAGAGATGGAAGAAGTCGACTTTCTGAAAGCGGTACTGGAAGAGGCCGACTGCGGTTTTCTGCTCGACGTTAACAACATCTACGTCAATTCGATCAACCACCGTTATGATCCGATCGAATTTCTAAAACAGCTGCCACAGGAAAGGATTCGCTACGCGCACATCGCCGGCCACTATAACGAGGCGGATGACCTTATCGTCGACACCCATGGTGCAGATGTCATCGATCCTGTGTGGGCCATCCTGGATAAAGCCTATGAGCACTTCGGCGTGTTCCCGACCTTGCTGGAACGTGATTTTAATATCCCTGCCGTGCCTGAACTGCTAGAAGAAGTGAAGCAGATCGCAGCCGCACAGGAAAAATGGCAGAACACACAAGCACTGACAAACGCACGATAGACGTACAATAAACGCAATGGCAAGATCAACATGACCACAACTGCTTTTAAAAAACACCAGTATGAATTCACCGCGCATATCCGTGATCCGGAAAATAATGCACGGCCGGATGGCATCGAAGATCGCCGCATGGGCATCTACCGCGAACTGTTCTATAACAATGTCGAAGGTTTTATCTCCGGCGGCTTTCCGGTGCTCAGAAAGATATACAACGATGAAAACTGGCATGCCATGGTGCGCGACTTCTTCGCCAATCACCAGAGCAAAACCCCCTACTTTCTCGAGATCTCACAGGAATTTCTCGATTACCTGCAGAACGAGAGAACAGCTCACAAAGAAGACCCTGCCGGTCTAGTGGAGCTGGCGCATTATGAATGGGTAGAGCTGGCCTTACATGTCTCTGATGAAAGCATCAGTATGGATAACATCGATGCCAATGGCGATCTGCTGACCTCACACCCGGTATTTTCCCCACTGGCGTGGCCGCTGGTCTACGAATTCCCTGTGCACCTCATGGGCCCTGATAACCTTCCTGCTCAAGCACCCGCGCAAGCGACTTACCTGGTGGTCTACCGCAATAGAAAGGATCAGGTCAATTTTCTGGAGATCAACCCGGTAACCGCCCGCCTCATCGGCCTGCTGCAGGAAAATGAAGACTATAACGGACTGGATGCGATAGAGGACATCGCCGCCGATATGAAACATCTCGACCCGGAAGTCATAAAACAGGGTGGTCTGGCTGCACTGCGGGAGTTACAGCAGTACGGCATTATCCTGGGCACCAGGAATAGCGAATAGGAAACCGCTGATCCGAAACCTGTTTTATTACCCTTAAGGACATCATGAAAACCCACCAGAGAGCAAAAGCCTTAACACTCTCCAACTTAACACTAGCCGCCTTGCTCACCATGACACTGCCCGCCTGCAGCAAACAGAACTGGTACCAGGGCGCACGATCTGCCCAGACCGCACAGTGTATGCAAGGGCCTGAATCTGAATACAAAGATTGCAACCAGCAGAGCGAA
>JADFWE010000056.1 GCA_015222915.1 Pseudomonadota bacterium
CGTTCCACAGAACTCGACAAAAAATCATTGCCATCTATCTTTCAGCACAAAGATTTTAAAGGTCAGTTCTACCGGCTGGATGAACCGGTGTTCAATACCTTGAGCGTGGTTCGGGCACTGGCAGAGCCTCGCAAGCAAAGTATCCTGATGGTGAATCGAGAAACCTTTCTTCCTGAGGAAGGTAGAATTTCCGTACGCTCTGCGCAGGATATTGCCTACAGCTTTCGATACAAAAAAATTATTTTTAATGCCGGCGAAGGTAATGAATACCTGGTAACCCTGTCTGGAAGCAAGCTGCCTGAGATGCAGCGTCGGCCGCTGAATATGGTGGTCATGCGAGGTGTGCAGCGCGACATGATCTATGCGCACTGTCTGGGTGCTTCCGTTAATCCGAGAATAACTATTACTTCCCATCGTGATGCTGAGGGCAACATCGTCTGGTATATGGGTGGCCAGCTCGCCGAAGAAGGTGTCGATAAAAGTGATGCTGAATTAATCCAGTCTGCAAAAGATGAACTGGGAGAGCTCATCCCCTGGCTTGATCTGAGCGATGCGCAGTGGGGTGTGCTAGAGATCAACCGTGCTGAGATCAAGAAAACAGGTACGGCACGCCCTGACAGTTTTTCGATCGAACAGGATAAAAATGTGATAACGGCATGGCCAACAAAAATGGCGCTGTCACCTGCACTAGCTGATGAACTTGTTAATATGATCGATGACGATAATATCGAGCGTGATACAGATTTATCTTTACCGGAATGGGCACAACCAGAGTATGCGGATTTTCCATGGGATGAAGAAGCATGCTGGAAACCAGTGCCTGGGGTCAGCGAATAATGCTGAAGCGTGCATTAGGGTCAACTGGTATCGATGTCAGTGTTCTGGGGCTGGGAACGGTAAAAATCGGCCGTAACCAGCAGGTAAAATATCCCAGTGGTTTTGAATTGCCTGATGATAAAGCGGTGATAGAGCTGTTCGAGCTGGCGCAATCACTGGGTATTAATTTTATCGATACCGCACCGGCCTATGGTACAAGTGAACAGCGCTTGGGTGAGTTGCTTCCAAATCGACATGACTGGGTGATCGTGACCAAAGTAGGCGAGATATTCGAAGATGGACAGTCACGCTTTGACTTTTCATTTGATTACACGGTTAACAGTGTCGAGCAGAGTTTAAAGAAGCTGAAACGTGACGTGCTCGATGTTGTACTGGTGCATTCTGATGGCAATGATATGGATATCATCAAAAATGAACCGGTGTTCGAAGCTTTAGCAGCACTCAAGGAAAAGGGACTGATAAAAGCCTATGGCATGTCGAGCAAAACTGTAGAAGGTGGTTTCTGGGTTGTAGAAAATTGTGATGTAGTCATGGCAACAGCAAATCTGGATTACGACGAAGAGCGCCCGGTATTAGAGCTGGCAAAAAAATTAAACAAAGGCGTGATCATTAAAAAAGGTCTGCAGAGCGGTCACGCAGACAGCTCAACCGGAGGCGGTGGTGTTGAGGCTTCCTTTGAACACATCTTAAATCTGCCGGGTGTCAGCAGTATGATCGTGGGAACGATTAATCCGTCACATCTGCGTGATAATGTGCGCATTGTTCACCAGACCCTGTCATCCTGAACGCATGAGAAGGACCTTGTGAACCAGAATACTCAGATTTCTCCCGATGCTCGAAATGACACGGCCGTACTGACTAGGGAACAACACCGTTATCTGATCGTCGGCCCGTCATGGATAGGTGATATGGTGATGGCGCAATCACTGTTCATAACCCTCAGGCAACAGCACCCCGACTGCCAGATTGACGTGCTCGCGCCAGAATGGTCGTTACCGATATTAAAACGTATGCCGGAAGTGCATGAAGGCATATCTGCAGATGTAAGTCATGGTGAGTTTTCATTTTTTAAGCGCCGAAAGCTCGGTTTAAGCTTAAAATCAAGAAATTACACGCATGCGATAGTGATGCCGCGTTCATGGAAGTCTGCACTAATACCGTATTTCGCCGGGGTGCAGATAAGGACTGGTTACAGGGGTGAGATGCGATACGGTTTGCTAAACGATATCAGGCACCTGGATAAACAAGTATTAAAACAAACCGTGCAGCGTTACGTGGCGCATGCTTATCCTCGTAGTCCGTCGGTTGCACCTGAAGTGCCTTTTCCGCATCTGAGTACAGATAACGAGAATCAGGCTAATCTGTTAGCGCATTTCGGGTTAAAATTACAGAAACCCGTGGTGTGTATGATGCCGGGTGCAGAGTATGGCCCGGCGAAACAGTGGCC
>JADFWE010000367.1 GCA_015222915.1 Pseudomonadota bacterium
GTGTTGACGGCGAGTACGAAGCCGCCTTCGAACAGACCGAAGCGCAGATTGATCGAGAACGGTGGTTTTATACCGGCGGTTTCGATGTCGATAGCCGGGGCGCCATTGATGATCGCCAGCAGGTTCAGGCCCGCGATGAAAGCCATCGCCGCCAGCGCGGCAAAGAAAACCAGGATCGCCGAACCGCGGTGTGCACGGCAGAACAGTGGGATAAGAAAGCCTGCGCCGAGTGCGATGACATAGATGCCCAATGGCTGCAGCAACACGCCAGTTAAACCTGTATCTGCCATGTCTGCCGCTACCATTTTGACTCCGTGAGCTTGTCGATCATCAGGGTCTTGTGTGCTCTATGAATACGTACAGCAAATGACAGCATGACCGCGGTGACACCAAGGCCGATGACGATTGCCGTCAGCACGAGTGCGGACGGCACCGGGTCGACGACCATATTTACCGCTTCGCTCATAGGCACTGCATCATTGATAATAGGTGCAGTACCGCCGGTGACATAACCGATTGAGACCATGACCATGTGGATGCCGGTATCCATCAGCGAGAAACCGATGATGATGCGGATAAGATGGCGCTGCGTCAGCATGCCCCATAAGCCGAGCAATATCAGGCCAAAACCGCTGCACAGTACGATGAGTGAAATAGGAAAATCAGCGAGTATGTTCATGCTGATCCTGACTCTTCCTGGCGGAAGCGATCGAGTACCGCACTGAGTTCAAAACCGACTTTGAGGCCAACAAAGGTATAGATCAGCGGAATCGCGCCGGCACTGAACAGGTCACCGTAAGTGCCCAGTTCCATGAAACGGTTATCGAGAAAACCGCCAGCCCATATTACACCGAGCACACCGACAACCACGTAACTGAAACCGGAAAGTGATTCGGTGACGGCGATCATCAGCCGGCTGAGATGTGATTCGGGTAAAGCCAGCAGCAGGAACATGGTACCGGATGCGATGATGGCACCACCCTGAAAACCGCCGCCGGGTGACAGGTGGCCATTCATGAAAACATAGATACCGAACAGGATGATCATCGGTAATAGCAGTTCAGTCGCCGTCTCAACGATCTCACTGGCCGCTTTGTGCGTGATATCGGATTTTTTTGTTTGTTCGTCCTGCTTGCGTCGGCTACGGCGCAATAGCAGGCCAACACCGGCAGCAGAGATAAACAGTACGGTGACTTCACCGAGTGTGTCGAGGCCGCGATAAGTCACCACGACAGCCGTCACCAGGTTGGGAGCACCGATTTCCTGCGGGCCTTTTTCAACATAATACTGGCCAAGTTTGGACAGCGAATCACTTTCGGTGTAATTCGAAGCAAGGTTAAAAAAGATAAACGCCATCAGCGCCAGCATGATGAAAATGAACATCCGTTTGATCATTCGGTTGTCTCCGTGCTGGTGCAGCTTTCATTGCTGTCGATGTTGTCATTTGCAGTTTTAAGCTGATCGATGACCGTTGTTTCTGTTTCAAAGATACCGATAGTATGGGCGGCACGCGCCAGTGCATGGGATGAAACCGGGTTGGTCAGCATCACGAAAAAGATCAGGATAATAAGCTTCAATGTCCATGCCGGGTGCAAAAAAGCCAGGCCGATCAATACCAGTATGGTGCCCAGCGTGGTTGCCTTGGTGCCCGTCTGGATGCGGTTGTAAGTGTCCGGCATGCGCAATACACCGAGACCTGCAGAGAACAGAAACAGGCTGCCGATGATCAACAGCAGGTTGCCGATAACTTCGTTGACTATGAGTGCGCTCATTCTTCGTCCTCAGCCTTGTCCGTAGAAATATTATTCTGGGTCTTGCGGATGGCGTAGAGAAAGATCATGGTGGTCAGACCAGAGCCGATAGAGGCTTCGGTCATCGCCACATCAGGTGCCGCCAGTACCACGTACACCACCGAAGCAAACAGGCTGGCAAGGCCGGCGCTGATTACCGCGCTGACCATGCTATCGAGTAATACCGCGAGCAGTCCGCCGATCAGGATGCCGGCGCAGAGCACGATGGTCAGCAGTGTTAATACAGGTATCGTGGTCATAAGCCCGAATGCCTCATAGGAATGCAGACAATGGGGAGATATTTTATAAAACCAGTCAGTGAGTCAGTTTGTTTGATTCGTTGAAAAGCATAGCCATAGCTATGGTTGCAGACGAATCGAACCCACAAAAAATTTATAGTGGGGCCGCTGAGATTTTTCCAAAAACTGCATAGCGTTGTCAGATATATAATCTGTATTGCTGATAGGTGATTATTTTTTATTAAATTCATAATATTAAAGTTAAATAATTAGCGTTCCTATGATGTATTCGGGCTAAATACCTCTTTCCAGAAAACGCGCAACCGCGAGTACACCGAGGAAACTGAGCAGGCCGTAAACCAGTGCTACATCGAGATAGATATAACGTTCTGCCTGGTGGGCGAGCAGAGCAATCAGTGCGATAGTAACGATGGTCAGAAGATCAATGGCCACCACACGGTCAACCGTGTTCGGGCCGACCGCAAGACGAATGATGCCGAACACGATGCTGAAAAAAATCAGCACGGCAGAGATGATGACCGTGATTTCGGACAGGCTGATATTATTCATATGTCATCAGCCGTAAATTATTTTTAGAAGTTTTTCGAAGCGGCCTGAAATCTCCTCAGTCGCTTTGGTCTGATCGGTACTGCCGATATTGATACAGTGAACAAACAATGAGTCATCTTTTATGTCAACGACCAGGGTGCCCGGTGTTAATGTAATGGTATTGGCAAGCGCCAGCCGGCCGATGGGTGATTTAAGTTCGGTCTTAATCTCGACGATGCCCGGCCTGATGTTGATGCGTGGTGAGAACACCAGGCGCATGACATTAATGTTCGCTTTGACCATTTCGATAAAAAATACAGCGAGGTATTTCAGGTAATAATAAAGCACGACAGGTGACCAGCGTATAACACTGTAGACCCTGGCAAACGTCGCGAAAGCCAGGGCGATGAGCGCCGAGATAACCAGACCCGCAATCACGGTATCGAATGCGAGCGTAGCGTTGGCGACCATCCAGATAATGAATAGCGTCAACCAGAGATTGA
>JADFWE010000368.1 GCA_015222915.1 Pseudomonadota bacterium
GGTGGCGGAATTGGTAGACGCGCTAGCTTCAGGTGCTAGTGGGCTTTGGCCCGTGGAGGTTCAAGTCCTCTTCTCGGCACCACTTTTCTAACATTAACAGACCCTGCGCAATAACGCAAGGCATTGTTTTTATTAGTCTTTAACTACCCCTATAAGATATCCCGACACACGCTGATTTCGCAAAAAGTGTGCTGATTAGTACTCAAAAGCCCCTCTTTTAAGCTTCATGGCCAACAACTGGGGAACTACCTGAGTACGAAGTCGAATTCGGGCTTTTTATCTGAACATTCGTAAACGAAAGGATCTGATTCAGGATTATCCAGAAAAGCCTGCGCCGTCAGATCAGCACAGTTCGAAGAATACATGACGCCATGCCCGATATTTGGCCATACCTTGTGCCATGAAACACTGGCATTATCCAGTACCACCCTGGCGAGCTCGGCGGGTGTTACGGGATCAAGTTCGCCTGAATAGACCAGCACCGGCGTTTTGATTTCATAGGGCATCTTAAACTCACCGTCAGCTTCAGGCACGCCCCATACATCACACATGGTCTTGATGATCTCGAAAACATATTCATTTGTGTAGTGCTGGAACGGATATTTTTTCAGCTCATTTTTTGCAAAATCGAAATCAGTGAACGGGATCTCATCAAAACAGGAATAGGATGCATATGCCCCGGCATCCATTGGATTGATGACGATGTCGTTGACATAATAATCACGTATCATCTCTGACAGATAATCGGTATTACCCCTGAATGTTGAATATAGATATTTTGGCAGAAAAGCAATGACGTATTCATCGTACATCATAGAGAACACACTGCTGAAAAATATATCCGGTGTTACCACGACATCGATAGGACTGTAGTCGACAGGACTGGTCAGCCTTACTGTTACCGGTTTCGCATCCAGCTGTTGTAGAAAATCTTTCAATCGCTGCTCAAGGTTGAAGCCAAACTGTACAGAACAATCAGCATTATCCTGGCACTTTTTTATCACCCGCATCATGGCTTCAGCATCCTGTCTCGGATCATCTTCATATGACCTTACCGACTGCGGGTAGACACCATCCAGTATCATCGCTCTAACAGAGTCAGGGTATAAGCGTTCGTATTCCAGCGAAACACGCGTACCGTAAGAGATACCGTAGAGGTTCAACTGTGCATAACCGAGACCTTTGCGGAGCTGCTCAAGATCTTTTGCTGCATTCGTCACATGATACTGCGACAGGTCTATGCCCTGTTCAAGCAGGCGCTTGTGGCATGCGCCATAAGATTCCCTGGTCAGCTTGACGATATCTTCTACGCTGTGCAGCTTATCAAGTGACGCCATATCTGCATCTGCAGTTTCAGGGCAGTTAAGTCTTGGCTCCGAACTGCCAACGCCACGGTTGTCCATCAGGATAAGATCACGACCACCATCGAATGTTGATGTATACCAGGTCAACCAGATCGAGTCATCGAAGCTATCCTTGAAATCCTCGGTTAGTCCCAATGCGCCTCCCGGTCCACCGCCGCCGGCCACGACCAGTGGAAAGGTTTTGTCATCGGGTTTGTTAGCTTCGAAAATGATAAAAGGCAGTTTCACCTCACGCCCCTGTGGTGAATCATAATTTTCAGGAACGCTAAGGACGCCACATACAGCTAGCGGCCAGTCGTCACGTTCACCGAACCAGCAATCATTAATCGAGACATTATCGGAATAGTTTACTTCGTGTGATCTGTCACAGCCGGACAGGATAAAACCGGAAGAAAATAAAACGAGTAGAAACGGTATGGTTTTAATGGGCATCACCATTAGTAAAAAAGAGGACATTACCATCGCAGTCTAACCGAGACCGAAGAATTTTAGAACATCTGAGAAATCTGTTTATATACCTGTACGATGACCACCCTCTAAAAAATAGCACACTCCCAATAGACAAGTGGTAAGGACACAGTGGCAAGCCGACAAGGGACAGTAGCGTTATAACTTCGCATTACGCAGACGCAATGAATTAACGATGACTGATACCGAACTAAAACTCATTGCTGTTGCAGCGATGATGGGAGACAGCAATATACCGAATACAGGATACAGAACACCGGCAGCGACCGGCACACCCAGCGAGTTATAGATAAAAGCAAAAAACAGGTTCTGACGGATGTTGTTCATCACCGCATGACTAAGATGCCGGGCACGAACGATGCCACGAAGATCGCCTTTTACCAGTGTCACACTGGCGCTCTCCATGGCGACATCGGTACCGGTTCCCATGGCGATGCCGACGTGTGCCTGCGCCAGTGCCGGTGCATCATTGATACCGTCACCGGCCATGGCGACAATTTTTCCTTCTGCCTGTAACTGTTTGACCACTTTGACTTTCTGGTCGGGCAGCACTTCGGCCTCCACCCGGTCGATACCGAGTTTCGCTGCCACCGCCAGTGCCGTGGTTTTGCTATCGCCAGTCAACATCACTACTCTGACACCGGCCTCGTGAAGATCATTGATGGCTTCCTCGGTTGATGCTTTGATCGGGTCGGCGACGCCGACCAGCCCTGCCGCTTTATTATCGATGGCGATAAACATGACCGTCTGCCCTTCTGCGCGTCCGGCTTCGGCCTGCTGCGGAAGATCAGCAACATCGACTCCCATCGCATCGAGCAGCTTGATATTGCCTAAGGCCACCTTATGGCCATTGACGACACCGCTTACGCCTTTACCGGTGGCAGATTCGAAATCGTCAGTGTTATCGAGAGAGAGGTCACGTGACTCAGCACCCTGTACGATAGCTGCTGCCAGAGGGTGCTCACTGGCGCGTTCCAGACTTGCTGCCAGAGTGAGCACTTCCTCTTCGGTGAAATCACTCACGGCTGTGACTGACACCAGTTCAGGCTTACCTTCGGTCAGGGTGCCGGTTTTATCGACGACCAGTACATCCACCTTCTCCATGGTCTCCAGAGCTTCGGCGTTTTTTATCAACACGCCCATGGTTGCACCTTTACCCGTGCCCACCATGATAGACATCGGTGTTGCCAGGCCAAGGGCACAGGGACAGGCGATGATCAATACTGCGACAGCATTGACAATGGCATGCGCCAGCCGCGGTTCCGGCCCCAGAAGCCCCCAGACGATCAATGTAGTAACCGCGACCAGTATCACTGCCGGCACAAAATAACCGGCGACGACATCGGCCAGTTTCTGGATGGGGGCACGGGAACGCTGCGCTTCACTGACCATGTGCACGATCTGCGACAATAATGTATCGGCACCGACTTTATCGGCTCGGATAAGAAGACTGCCGGTACCGTTAACGGTCGCACCGATAACACGTTCGCCTGTTTCTTTCTCAACAGGAATCGGCTCACCCGTCACCATGGACTCATCGACCGAACTGCGGCCATCGGTAACGATACCGTCGACCGGAATTTTCTCACCGGGCCGAACCCGCAATACATCACCGACCACTACCTGTTGCAGAGGTATATCCTGTTCACTGCCACCATCACGGACGATACGTGCAGTATTCGGCGTCAGCCCCAGTAACATCTTGATCGCTGCATTGGTCTGGCTGCGAGCGCGTAATTCCAGCACCTGGCCTAATAACACCAGGGCCGTAATAACGGCGGCGGCCTCGAAATATACATCGACCAGTCCACCCGGCATCCGCATCGTCGGCGGAAAGAGACCGGGTACCAGCAATGCGACTACGCTATAGGTCCATGCGACCGATACTCCGAGGCCGATCAGGGTGAACATATTGAGGTTCCAGGTTTTTACCGACTGTACGGCACGCACGTAAAACGGCCAGCCGCACCATAGCACCACCGGTGTCGCCAGTACAAATTCTATCCACTGTACCGCCGGCATAGACAGGCCATCCGGTAACAGTGCCGGCATAAGGTCAGCCGTCATCGCAAGTAAAAAAACGGGGGTCGACAAAATCGCGCTGATCCATAAACGCCGCGTCATATCGATCAGCTCTTCATTTTTTTCTTCCAGCGTCACCGTTTTTGCTTCCAGCGCCATACCGCACTTCGGGCAGCTTCCCGGGTGGTCCTGAATAATCTCAGGGTGCATCGGGCAGGTGTATTCAACTTTTGTTTCGATGACAGGTAAGCCTTTCGCTTCTAACGCCATACCACACATAGGGCAACTATCCGGTTCTGGCTGCTCTATCTCAGGATGCATCGGACAGGTATAGATAACCTTGCTGAGAGTATTACTGGATGAGAGACCGCAACGCCCATGATGACAGGTTCTGTCATCATGGGCGTTGCTATCGAGATAGATTTCAGGTGATGTTATGAATTTATTTTTACAGGACTGACTGCAAAAATAATAATTTTGATCTTTGTATATCGCATAAATATCACTATCACTGGAAACATCCATGCCACAGACAGGATCAGTCCATACTGACGACGTTGCATAATCAGCCACACTGAGACCTGAATTTATTACATCTAATGCTTTACCTGTTCCAGACTTTTTCAACATTAGCAGGACCTCGGGTATCAATTAA
>JADFWE010000057.1 GCA_015222915.1 Pseudomonadota bacterium
CTGCAGATTCCAAAAAGCGAGCATAAACAGCTCAGGCAGTACCTCGATACGCTGGCTTATCCGTACTGGGAAGAAACTGAAAATCCTGCATATCAGTTATTCCTTTCTTTGTAGGTTCGAAGTAATTGTCAGCTTACGGCCAGAAGCGGACAGTCAAAAGATTATTCACCACAGAGGACACGGAGGGCACAGAGGTTTTATTGTTAGTAGCGCCGCAGGGGCGCTATTAACAATATTAAAGCTTTTCCTCTGTGCTCTCCGTGTCCTCTGTGGTGAAATGTTTTTAAAGCTTTTAAGGTCTGCTTTGTGTCAATTTCAGATGATCGGATAGTCGTTATTTCTGGGTGTGATAGAGCTGCTTTTCGGTCATTATATAATCCAGCGGAATGTCCCAGCTCTGGGTGTCCAGTCGTTCAACTTTCTGTATTTCGTGCGCCAGGCCGACAAGAACAGGCTTGCGCCAGTATCGTCTGTGCTGCAGGTAAGACAGCGTGCGGTCGTAGAAGCCGCCACCCATCCCCATACGATTACCCTGCTCATCAAACGCCACCAGTGGCAGCAGCAGCAGGTCCAGCTGCTGTGCGGTTATCCACTGTGATGGGCTGCAGATCGGTTCGGGTATATTGAAGCGGTTAAGCTTTAGTTTGTCGCCGGCATGGTAAGGCACAAAATACAGGGCTTTTTTCAGTGGAGATAATATCGGCAGATAGACCTGTTTACCGCAGAACCAGGCGTGCTCGATGAGCTGGTGCGGGTCGATCTCACCATCATTGGCCAGATAGCAGGCGATGTGCCGGCTATTGCGGTAGTTTTTCTCTTTTATCAGGTTCTGGCAGAGCGACTGTGCGTGCTGATGTTGCTGTTGTGTGGATAGTGACTGCCGCTGTGAGCGTATGAATCGGCGGAGTTCGCCTGTTGTGTATGTCACGAGTTCGCCCGACAGTAAAAATTAGGATGACATCTCCGGGGACGCCGTAGCAAATACTGTTGACCTTGAACCGGGAAGTCCAGGGGGGAATCAGCGTTGCGACTTTAGGCTTCCCGCCAAAGCGGTAATGCACACGGTCGTAACAGTCCAGTTCCCTAAGTCAGTATTTAAGGCTCAAGGGATAATACAGGTCGCTTACGTACGCCCCAGAGATGTCAAAACTGGCGGATATTGAGTCAGTGTTATAAATGACACCAAACTCATCTCCTTAATATCTATTGTAAGTAATGTCGCAGTTAAATCAACTAAAATAACTAAATTAAAGTTGAGTTATATCAATTGTATGTCGCGCATCGAGTCAGAGATGCGCTCGGAAAGCTTGTCGATGCGCTGATTCAGGTCATCGTGGCGGGTGACCAGTGACTGACTGTGCAGGATGTCATGACTCAAGTTTAACGCTGCCATGATGGCGATGCGTTCGGTACCGATGACAGAACCCTGTTTTTTGATCTCCATGAGCTTCTCATTTAACAGGTCTGCCGATGCCAGCAGATTGTCTTTCTCGTCTGGCGGGCAGGCGACACGGTACTCCTTGTCCATAATCTTTATGGTTAAGGGTTCGGCTTTATTCACAGAAGATAACCTCTATCGGCGACGAGCAGATGCCAGGCGGGCATCAGGCCTTTTCCATGGAGCGCAGGCGGGTAATCATTGATTCCACCTGAACCCGGATTTTTTCTTTCTGTTCGATCAGGCCGGAGCGTTCGGCATTGAGCGACTGCATCTGGGCACGCAGATCCTTGTTCTCGTTACCCAGCCGATGGCAGATCTCGAGCAGCTCAGTTACCTGCTCTTCGAGCTTGTTTATTCTTGTATTTGTGTCAGTCATGAAGGTAATACTAGGACGAGAATCGCTATTGGTCAAATGTGTGGGGGAATTTACCTGAAAATGCCCGGTAGCGCGACTAAAATTCCTGCTTCGCCGGTTAATTTGGATTAAACTGCTTCTTTTTACTTTATTGGATAGTCTCCATTAAAAACTGATATGCAGAGTTTTCCCGATATCCCGCAACTGGATGATTTACTGTTTCGTGTTGATGCCGCCTTAGGTGCGGCAGAAGCACATGGTGCCTTATGTGGCATGCTGTGCGCACAGGGTGCGACGGAGGCGTCGCAGTGGTTGTTGCTCGTTCTGGGGGAACATGAGGATAGTTCAAAAGATCTGCAGGAAACGGGTAAACAGCTGCTGCTGATTCATAAGCTGACGGTCGAGCAGATGAATGATGACAGCCTCGAATTTAACCTGATGTTGCCCGATGACGATGAGGTACTGGAAGACCGGGTAGAGGCGCTGGGCACCTGGTGTCAGGGTTTTGTTTACGGGCTGGCGGCCGGCGGTATCACCGAGGACAGCAAGTTACCGGAAAACAGCAGTGAGCTGATCAAGGATATCCTGGAGATCTCGCGTGCCGGTTATGTCGCCGATGATGAGGCTGAGCTGGAAGGTTCGGAAGATGATGAGATTGCTTTTATGGAAGTCAGTGAATATGTCCGTGTTGGCATCTTGTTGATATATGAAGAGCTTCAGCCGTTACAGTCTTCCACCACGGTGCATTAAGGTAAATGGTCATAATTAATGGGAAGTATGGGCATGTGTTGAAATGATAAATATGTAATCTCGCCAGGGCGCAAAGGCGCAAAGAAAGATTAAAAGAAGTTTGTTTTACTTTGCGTCTTGGCGAGAACAATTATTTTTTGATGTTTTTAGCGATGCCCTTAAGTTAATCAGAGCTTCCCTTGTATTTATTATAGAGAAATCGATTGAATAAAAAAGTTTATATAAAACGCCGTAAGCAGCTGATGCACATGATGCATGACAATTCAGTGGCTATCCTGCCTTCAGCACCGATGCTGATCCGCAACCGTGATGTCGAACACGGTTTTCGCCAGGACAGTGACTTCATGTATCTCAGCGGTTTCAATGAACCGGAATCGGTCATCGTGTTGATCCCCAACCGGAAGCAGGGTGAGTTCGTCCTGTTCTGTCGTGAGCGTGATCCGGTGAAAGAGACCTGGAACGGCCGTCGTTTTGGCATCGAAGGGGCTGTCGAGGACTTCGACGCGGATGATGCTTATCCTATCGATGATCTGGAAGAGATCCTGCCGGGGCTGATGGAGGGCAGAGAGAGCATCTATTACAGCATCGGCTTAAATCCGACCTTTGATAAACACGTACTGAACTGTGTCAATAATCTGCGTGCGCAGTCACGTCGCGGTGCACGTGCGCCATATGAATTCGTCTCGCTGGAATATCTGCTGCATGACATGCGCCTGTACAAGGGCCGGGAAGAGATCAGCGCCATGCGCAAGGCGGCAAAGATCTCGGTGAAAGCGCACATCAATGCGATGAAGATATGCCGGCCGGGGCTGAAAGAATTTGAGCTGGAAGCCGAGTTTCTCTATGAGTTCAGACGAAACGGTGCAGACTGGGCTTATTCTTCTATCGTCGGCGGCGGTGAGAACAGTTGCATCCTGCATTACACGGAAAACAATGCGGTGCTGAATGACAAAGAGCTGGTATTAATCGATGCCGGTGCAGAATATGAAGGTTATGCCGCTGATATCACCCGTACTTTCCCGGTCAACGGCCGATATACCGTGCCGCAGAAAGAGATCTATGAGCTGGTGCTGCAGGCACAGGAAGCGGCATTTGCTAAAGTGAAACCGGGCAATCACTGGAATGACCCGCACAATGCCGCTGTCAGAACACTGACCAAAGGCATGGTGGAGATCGGCCTGCTGAAAGGCAAGCCGGCGCAGCTGATCAAGGACGGTAAATACATGAAATACTACATGCACCGTACTGGTCACTGGCTGGGGATGGATGTGCATGATGTCGGTGATTACAAGGTCGATGACAACTGGCGCCTGTTCGAACCGGGCATGGTGCTGACCGTCGAACCGGGTCTGTATATTCCATCGGGTAGCCGTGGTGCGAAACGCTGGTGGAATATCGGTGTTCGTATAGAGGATGATCTGCTGGTCACCAAAGACGGTTTTGATCTATTGACCAAGGGCCTGCCGCGTACGGTGGAAGAGGTCGAAGCGGTGATGGCCGGTTAAATCTTTGTAGGGTGGGCAGGTTTTTTTGCCCACCCTACGTTACTGACTGATAGTGAAATTTACCGCCGAGGCGCAGAGACGCCGAGAAAAACTTGTTTTTATGTGATTGGTTAAGAGTGTCGTTTTCAATGTTAAGCCTCGGCGTCTCTGCGCCTCGGCGGTGAAAATAAGTTTTTGTGGGTTATTCTGAAGTTTTTTTGTATGCAAGAAACAAAAACAGACAATGATTTCGATCTGATCATCATCGGTGGTGGCCTTGCCGGTGCCAGTCTCGCCTGCGCGCTGCGAAATATTGCTCATGAAAATACACCGCTCAAGATTGCAGTAGTCGAAGCCTTCGCATTAGATAGCGATGCTCAGCCAAGTTATGATGACCGTACCGTGGCATTGTCTTACGGCAGTCGCTGTATCTTTGACGGCATGGGCCTGTGGCGATCTCTGTCGCCTTACGCTCAGCCGATCGATACCATCCATATCTCCGACCGCGGGCATTTTGGCGTCACCCGCTTAACAAAAGAGCAGGAAGGCGTAGATGCACTGGGTTATGTGCTGGAGAACCGCAGTATCGGCCAGCAGTTATATGCGACCATGCTGGATGATGCGGTAAAGAACATCAGCCTGTTCTGTCCTGCGCAGCTAGCGGGTCTGCAACAGGATGAACATGGTGTTTCTGTGGAGCTCGTCGTCGATGGAGAGATAAAGCAGCTGAAAGGAAAATTGCTGGTGGCTGCAGATGGCAATAACTCGCAGGTTATGAAGCTGCTGGCGATCGGCAACAGCCGTCAGGATTATCAGCAGTCAGCCCTGATCACCAATATCACGCCGGGCAAGAAACATAATAATGTCGCTTATGAGCGATTCACCGACAGCGGGCCGCTGGCTTTTTTGCCGATGACGGAAAACCGCTGTTCGGTAGTATGGACTCTGGGTACGCAGCAGGCCGAAGAGCTGTGTGCGCTGGATGAAAAAGATTTCATCGCACGGCTGCAGGAACGTTTCGGTTACAGGCTGGGGCAGATAAAAAAAGTCGGTAGCCGGCATGTCTACCCGCTGTTCTTACAATCAGCAACGCAGATGGTGCAGGGAAGGGTCGCCCTTATCGGCAATGCGGCGCACAGCGTACATCCGGTTGCCGGTCAGGGGTTCAATCTGGCTCTGAGGGATATCGCCCTGCTGTCCGAGCTACTGGTTGACAGCCTGTCTGCCGGTGATGACCTGTCGCGGCCGGAAGTTTTGCAGGTCTTGCTGCAGGAGTATGTCAGTCAACGTGAACAGGATATCAAACGGGTCTATCGTTTTACCGATACCCTGGTGAAAACATTCTCAAATTCCATCTCACCGATCGGGCATCTGCGCTCCATCAGTCTACAGCTTGTCGATATCGTGCCTGATATCAAACACCAGCTGGCCCTGCAGAGTATGGGGCTGACATTGGGCAGCTCGACTCGCCTGACCCGGTTGAATCGAGGTTTGTCGTTATGACAGATGCCAGCTCGCAACCGAAAGCCGCGCAAGATGCTGTCAGTGATTCCGTGCGAGGATATGATGTCGTTATCGTCGGTGGCGGCATCGTCGGTCTCAGCCTTGCCTGCGAGTTAGCGGGCTCGGAATTTTCGGTGGCAGTCGTCGAGCGTAACGAGCTTAAGGCGATATCCGAGAATCAGCCGGATGTCCGTGTCTCCGCGATCAACCGTTTTGCATTAAGCCGACCGGCTCTGGCGGAGGCCTGGCAGTCAGAACTGGCGCAGCGTACCTGCATGTATGACCGGATGTTCGTCTGGGATCTGACCGGAGCCGGTCAGATCGCTTTTGACAGTGCGGAACTTGGTATCTCCAATCTCGGCGCTATCGTCGAAAATAATGTGCTGCAGAAGATGCTGCTGGATGTGGTGTTAAAAGCCGACAATATCAACTACCTGTGTCCACAGGAAATCACATCGATCGAATACCGATCAACGGCTGAGCACAGCATTATCACGCTGGCCACGGGTGAAAAACTGAGTGCTGAATTGCTTGTCGGTGCAGATGGTCTACGATCCAGGGTGCGCGAGATAGCCGATATTCCGCACAGCAGAAAAGATTATAAACAGCAGGGCCTGGTGTGCAACGTGACCACCAGCGAGAGTCATCAGAATACCGCGTGGCAGTGTTTTATGCCGAGCGGACCGTTGGCCTTCCTGCCGCTGTACGACGGCAGCAGTTCTATCGTCTGGTCGCTGGATGATGTTACAGATGCTGCAACGGAAGGTGCGAGCAGTGCTGCTGAAAAGATGGCGCTGGATGATGAAGCCTTCAAACAGGCGCTGGCAGAGGCTAGCGAGTTCAAGCTGGGTGAGATCTTAACGCTGAGTCAGCGTTACCTGTTCCCGCTGACCCATGGTCATGCCTCTGACTATATCAAACCCGGTCTGGCACTGATCGGCGATGCTGCCCACAATATCCACCCGCTTGCCGGCCAGGGGGCAAACCTGGGCATCGCCGATGCTGCCACACTGGCCGATATAATCATCGCGGCGAAAAAGGCCGGGCGCCAGTGGTCGTCGCAGCACACCCTGGCAAAATATCAGCGCCAGAGAAAAGGGGCTAATCAGCTGATGGAAGCATCGATGACCGGGTTTAAGGAACTGTTCGGCAATAACAATGCAATGGTTTCAGAGATTCGAAATGCCGGTCTGTCACTGGTGGATAATCTGCCCGCGTTAAAGTATCGGGTGATCAGGCAGGCTTTGGGGGTCTAGTATTGGTTTTTTCCGCAAATAAACGCTAATAAAAAAACAAAGGAAATCCGCGAATAACGCGAAAGACGCAAAAAAAGAACAATGTTACATACCCGAAAAGTTCACTTACAATCACTTGCGATTCCAGTCAATGTTATTCTTTTTGTTTTTAAACTTTGCGTTTTTCGCGTTATTTGCGGACCAGATTTTTAATCGTTTTTCATTTGCGTGCATTAGCGGAAAAGTACCATTATTTTTTATCAGGATTCTGAGCAGTTAAACCCTGTAGAATTCTCACGCTGAAAAAACTGTGACATGCTGTATGGGCATGCTGAAAGACTATGACTAATAAAACCGTTCTGTTTGATAAACATGTTGAATATAAAGGCAAGATCGTCGATTTTGCCGGGTGGCAGATGCCGGTCAATTACGGCTCTCAGATCGACGAGCACCATCAGGTGCGTAATGACGCCGGTATGTTCGATGTCTCACATATGGTGATCATCGACCTGAAGGACGGTGATATCAAGGGTCTGCTGCAATATCTGCTGGCGAATGATGTGGCCAGGCTGAAAGACAGCGGTAAAGCCCTGTACAGCTGTATGCTCAATGAAAACGGCGGTGTTATCGATGACCTGATCGTGTACTACATGTCAGATGAATGGTATCGCGTGGTGGTCAATGCCGGTACTGCAGCAAAAGACCTGGCGTGGATCAATCAGCATGCCGGTGCTTTTAATGTCGACGTCAACGAACGTGATGACCTGGCGATGATCGCGGTACAGGGACCGAAGGCACGTGAAAAAGCCTTCGAAGCACTGCCGGTCGATGTGGTAGAAGCTGCGTCACCGCTGAAACGATTTTTTGGTGCGGACTGTGGCGAATGGTTCGTCGGTCGCACCGGTTACACCGGCGAAGACGGCTTCGAGATAATGATGCCTGTATCAGAGGCCCCCGCCCTGTGGGATAAGCTGGCCGCAGCCGGGGTGAAACCCTGTGGTCTTGGCGCACGTGATACGCTACGGCTGGAAGCCGGTATGAATCTTTATGGCAGCGATATGACCGAAGAAACTTCACCGCTGATATCGGGGCTGGGCTGGACCATCGCCTGGTCACCGGAAGACAGAGATTTTATCGGCCGCAGCGTGCTGGAAAAAGAAAAAGCAGAAGGCGTTAAGCAGAAGCTGGTTGGCTTGATACTCGAAGGCCGCGGTGTTTTACGTGGTCATCAGAAAGTGGTCTCAGCGGCTGGCGAAGGTGAGATAACCAGCGGTACCTTTTCACCCAGCCTGCAAAAGTCGATCGCACTGGCACGCGTGCCCGCCGATATCGGTGAAACCTGTCAGGTGGAGATCCGTGGCAAGCTGCTGGATGCTGCCGTGGTTAAACCTGTCTTTGTCCGCGACGGCAAAGCGGTATAGCAATATCACGGCTGTTCTGTCTCAGATATACTGACCCAAATTTACTGGCATTGGAACTGCGCGTATAATGCGCCCTGGCCATTAACGCTGAATTAATAATCCTGAATAAAAATCCTGTATTAGGTGAATGATATGAGTGAAGTACCTTCTGAATTAAAATATACCGAATCACACGAATGGCTGCGCCTCGAAGATGATGGCCTGGTAACCATCGGCATCACCGATCACGCGCAGGAGTTACTGGGTGATCTGGTCTTTGTCGAGCTGCCTGAAGCCGGTACCGAATTCGTCGCCGGTGATGAAGCCTGCGTCGTCGAATCAGTAAAAGCGGCATCTGATGTCTATATGCCGATCAGCGGTGAAGTGGTAGAGATAAACGAGGCGTTGGCGGACGAGCCGGAGATTATCAATAGTTCTGCTTATGATAACGGCTGGTTATTCAAGGTAAAACCATCAGCGAATGAGCTCCAGGATATGATGGATGCCGATGCCTATCAGGCTGAGATAGACGAATAGAAAA
>JADFWE010000369.1 GCA_015222915.1 Pseudomonadota bacterium
GATACGGTCTACGTGTCCGCAGATGGCACCGATGAATGCGATGCCCATCATGCGGATCTCCAGTTCAGGAGCAGGGGCATGTTTTTTGGCCACAGCGAAAGCATCAACTATATAGAAGTGGATTTTCTTCTCACGGATCGTGTTGCGCGCATTGGCGGGCAGTTCTTTCCACACTTCGAGGGGTGTGTGATGAGACTGCATGATCAATGTGCCGTTCTCGGTGAGTCCGCGCAGTGGATCGGTATGGCTGAATACCTTGTGATCGGGGGAGACCACGATCTCGACATCTTCCAGTTCTGCATTGGTGATTTTTATGGGTTCGGGACTCAGTGAGATATAGAAATTAGTCGGTGCACCGCTTTTTTCCGAACCGTATTTAGGGGCAGATTTTGAGTGCAGTCCCATAACACCGGCAAGGATATCGGTGAGCAGTTTGCCGGTGGCGATGGTGCCGTAACCACCGACGGAATGGAAGCGGATGCGCAAGGCATCATCAGGCAATAGCGAGGGGTTTTCCTCGGTGTCTAATGCCATAAATTCTGTTTCCGGGTAGGCCTGCTTTAGTTTCTCCTGTAATTCGGCATTAGCCCCGGTCGGATTCTTTTCAAAGAACTGCGAGCCGAGATAGAAGAAAGGCACGTTGAGCGTGCTCTCCATATTTTTGTAAGCCGCTATCAGGTGACGCGGTTGCAGATCATGGCCGCCGACACCAAAGATACCGGTGCTGATCTTGGGCAGGTTATCGATAGGCGGTATGCCGCGGTGGCGGATCAAATCATTATTTTCACGGGCTTTGAACAGTGATTGTGTGACCAGGTTGGTGAGCGCGGTGACCTCCGAGCGCTCCAGGATGGTAACTGCTTTTTTGCCATCCAGAATAGCGACGAGTTCACCTTCAGGAAATGGCTGTAACAGTTTGATCGAAACCACGCCGACTTTTTTACCCTGACTACGCAGGTATTGAGCAACGGCTTCGGCATCATCGGTTACCGATCCCAGGCCGACGATGACATGTTCGGCATCGTCTGTCATAAATGATTGCACGGGATCATAACAACGCCCGGTCAGCGCACCGTATTCATCCATCGCCTGCCTGACAAAGTTCGGAATCTCATTGGCGAAGTGTGTTTTATGATCGACCAGACCAGCCTGAAAATCAGGTTGGTTCTGTACGCCACCGGTCAGACCTGGGTTGTTGACATCAACCATAGCGGGAACAAGTTGCCGGGTTCCTTTCTCGAAAGCATTGATCCACTGTCTGCGCCACTGAGCCTGCAGCTCTTCTGGAATCCACGTCAGTGTATCCGTTATCATCTTAGCTTCGTTATCTGCTTCGATTTCATCGCCGGACTGTTGTAGAAATTCGTTCAGTGCAGTCAGGCTATCCGGCTGTATGTCACCGCAGTGTCTGCTCAGGTATTGTTGCAGCTGATAAACACGTCCCCTGGCACCATATAACATTTCCTGGGCGAGGGTCGGTGACTTGATTCGCCCTGCCGGATCTCCGAGAAATTCTTTTAGCAGTTCAGGTTCTGGCAGCAAGGTTTCACATTGCATGTGGCTGGTAGCGAAACCATCCATCGCATTGGTCACCGGTATCATCGATAATGAACTGACGCGGTAGGCGATAGCTGCCAGATCAGCTGCCTCCTGTGGATTGCTACCAAACAGGATGGTGTACCCTGAAGGTAGCAGGGCATAAACATCATCGTGCCCCGCCATGACGTTTAATGAATGTTTAGATACTGAGCGTGCCGCCACTTGTAACACGAAACCACCGACCTTTTTACCGACGGTGACATAATGTGACTCCAGTCCGTAGAGGATGCCCTGGCTGGAAGAGGCGTTGGAGATGAAACGTCCACCGGTTAAGGTTGCACCCATGGCTCCGCTCTGTGCCGAGTGCTCACCTTCGGGTTCAAAGAAAAAAGGATGTTTGCCCCAGACGTTGCAACCGCCTTTAGCGCGGAATGCCTCAAACATTTCAGAGATTTCAGTGGAGGGCGTAATGGGGTAGCCGATGACGCCGCCGCAGACATGACTCATGACGTGGGCGATCGCGCCGTTACCGTGAATGACGGTTTTTATGCCTGGGTATTTAGCCGTGTTTTTTTCTTCGTCCAATTGTTCTTCTCCGTCGGGTTACGCAAGCCGGCATTGACAGGCTATTTCTTCTGCAGGAGCGAATAAATTGTACGGAACAATTTATTCGCTCCTGCAGGTTTATCTTATGATTATGTTAATCTTTTATTTAAGAATGCTATATAACACTATGTTTATTATGCATTTATGTGAGGAAAAAACTTGCGTTATATTATTCAAGTGTATAGTCATCTTCAGTTAACCTGGCCTGCGCAGCAGCCAGTCTTGCAATCGGTACCCGCGGTGCAGAACAGGAGACATAAGTCAGACCGATATGATGGCAGAAGCGAATCGACTCAGGATGGCCACC
>JADFWE010000370.1 GCA_015222915.1 Pseudomonadota bacterium
TCCTACCAGCAGGTAAAAGTAAAACCACAGGCTGGGAAACTATGCCTGTTCCCGCCCTTCTGGACCCATGAACACCGCGGCGTAACGCTGGAAAAAGGTGTGAAATATATCGCAACGACCTGGGTTGTCTTTGCATAACACCTGAAAACGGCCAGAAGCAGACATCAAGAAAAAACAATGTTTCTCGCGCAAAGCCGCAGAGACGCAAAGTAAAACATTTAAAACGCTTTAGAATCACCCGTCATTCTGGCATGTCCATAACTTACAAAAGCATGGGCCGGAATCCATAGACACTACCAGGTATACGTTGAATGATGGATACCGACTAGAATCATGCCGGTATGATGAAAACAATTTCTTTAGGTTTATCTTTGCGTCTCTGCGGCTTTGCGCGAACAAATTTTTTTAAACGCTTTAAAGGTCTGCTTTGTGTTTTCGGACATCGATAAATCTTCATCATAGATATAGCAACCCTAAGGCATTCCCTTTAAGATTCTCCGCATGAATTATATCAATGGTTTGCACTTCAACAATATCCGCGGTGACATCTACGGTGGCCTTACTGCTGCAGTAGTCGCGCTGCCACTTGCTATGGCGATGGGCGTGGCTTCCGGTGTCGGCCCCATCGCCGGCATGTACGGCGCGATCTTCGTCGGCTTCTTCGCTGCTTTGTTCGGCGGCACCCCGGCACAGGTCTCCGGCCCCACCGGTCCGATGACGGTAGTGATGGCGGCCATCTTCACCCAGTACACCGGCATGTTCCCCGACGACCCCATGCAGGGCGCAGCACTGGCTTTCACCGTGGTCATGCTGGGCGGCCTTTTTCAGATCGCCTTCGGTTTTCTCAAAGTGGGAAAATATATCGAACTGGTTCCACACCCGGTGGTCTCGGGTTTCATGTCAGGCATCGGTGTCATCATCATCCTGCTGCAGTTTGGCCCATTGCTGGGTGCGGCATCTGAGTCAAAACCGCTGCAGGCGGCACAGTCCATCCCGCACTATATCAGCACATTCGACAGCAGCTCCCTACTCCTCGGAATCATCGCCCTCCTCGTGGTTTACGGCGTGCCGCGTTTTCTGCCGAAAGTGAATAAACTGGCACCCTCGCCATTACTTGCTCTGTTTGCCGGCACTCTGTATTACCTGCTATTCATGCAGGCTGGCAGTACCCCGATCATCGGCGAGATCCCTACCGGTTTTCCCGAGTTCCGTTTCCCGACGATCGATCCTTCTCTAACCCTGCAGATGCTCGCTTCCGGGCTGACACTGGCCGGACTGGGCGCTATCGACTCGCTACTGACCTCACTGGTGGCTGACAACGTTACCCGTACCCAGCACAAATCTGACCGCGAGCTCATCGGCCAGGGCATCGGCAATACCTTAGCCGGTCTGTTCGGCGGCCTGCCCGGTGCCGGCGCCACCATGCGTACCGTGGTCAATGTTAATGCCGGTGGCCGTACCCCGATCTCCGGTGCTCTGCATGCGGTTATCCTGCTGCTCATCGTACTGGGCGCTGGTTCACTGGCCAGCGATATACCAAAAGCGGTACTGGCCGGCATCCTGATCAAGGTCGGTACCGACATCATCGACTGGGAATACCTGAAACAACTGAAACATGCACCGAAAGCCGGTATCGCTATCATGCTGACCGTGCTGGTGATCACCGTTACTATTGACCTGTTACTGGCGGTCGGTGTTGGCATGATCATGGCCAGCTTCCTGTTCATGCAGCGCATTACCGAAATGCAGATCGCCAATATGCGTCCGATCACCCGTCCCGGAGAGAATGCCGATGGCAATGCCACAAATGAAGTACCACTGAGCGATGAAGAAACCGAGATCATGCAACAGGCAGACGGCCAGATCCTGCTGTTTCACCTCAGCGGTCCGATGAGTTTCTCTTCCGCGAAATCACTGATCAGACGCCATGCCGGTATAACCGATTATCAGGTCATGCTGCTCGACCTTACCGAGGTGCCTAATATCGACTTCACCACTACCCGTGCCATGCAAGATATCATCCGCGACACCGTCGATGCCGGCCGTGACATCTTTCTGGTCGGTGCCTGTAGCTCAGTGTCCGATATGCTGGAAAAACAGGATGTGCACCGGCATATCATCTCAGGGCACGTCTGCCAGTTACGCATCGACGCTTTACGGCTGGCGCAACAGATCATCTCGGAAAATGCCAGCAGCCATTCATAGCTAGACCGACTGACGTTCGATGCGATTCATCATCAGACAGCCTGAAACAGCCGATGAATTTGAACAGTATTATTTTCTGCGCTGGCAGGTCCTGCGAAAGCCCTGGGCACAGCCGCAAGGTTTAGAAAAAGATGATATCGAAGACAGCTGTTTTCACTTGATCGCGCTCTCACCTTCTGCTGACGATTCGCTAACCAGAAAGCCA
>JADFWE010000371.1 GCA_015222915.1 Pseudomonadota bacterium
CATACGGGTAAGTTTTTCAGCGCATTATTTTTAGCCGCATTGCTTTCATCGTGCGTGACAGAGACGATCGAAACCTCACCGCGAATGAAATTTTCTGATGCAGCGATCATCTCGGTTCAGGATCCTTATAATAAAATACTAAAAGGTTCGACCATCGCCTGGCTGCCGGATGCTGTGCTGTTCTATGAAGATGATCGTTTGAATAATGCCCCGATAAGGGCGTTGATCGAAAGTGATATTATAAAAAACATCAAGGCTAAGGAGCTGCAGATGGTCGAGTCGGTGAACGGTTCAAAGTATGCCATCGCTTATACTGCAGCCCTGGAATCGTCACTGGATGACGCTGCGCTCATCCGCCGTTTTGGTCTGCTACCGGGGCATGCGCAGATTCCGGAAAATGATGCCAATGTTGAAAAAGGTACATTGATTATCTATATCTTTGATAACCGGAATAATGACGTCGTATGGCGGGTAGCTGCTCAGGTGGGTGTGCAGTTTAATATGTCGTCGGAAGAGCGGGAACAGCGTACAAAAAAAATTCTTACCGAGATGTTTTTAACGCTGGATATAGCTGAATAAATTTACCTGCGGCGGGCAATGCCGGTCTGCACAAGTAGAGATCGTTCAGAGGTCACCTAACAGCTGTCCCGCTAATTTTACGCGTAATAAGCTTAAATCATTATCGTATTTGAGATAGCTGCTTATGCATGTTATCCGTGTCATGCATATCTCTCACCGTTAACTGGATGGCAGTCAGGGATACTCTGATCAAGTCCAATTGTTTCAGACTTGTTAAAATTGCTCGTATCTTCCCCGAAGTTCGTTGCAATAGAATAACTATTACGTCTCACTTCATGAAAGATGCGAACACAATTCCTGTGGCTGAAATTAATTGACTTAATCTAGAGTGTCCCTGGGTGTAGTAGCTCAGACTTAATATGACAGATTGAGATATTAATTTAGATGCAACCTGACAGTTCGCAATGATTCAAAGCTGGCCCAATTCACCGGTTTTAGGAGTTGTTAATCTAAGGCAGCTTCCGCTACTTAAACGACATTGAGTGTTTTTTCGGTTAATGAAAATATGAGCGAAAACGGACCTTCGTTTATTTTCGCTGACCGAGGATTTTCGGCCAGTAACGGACTTTCATCAGTCTAACGTTAAGCGGCTGCTCTCACCACAGGTTGTGTGAAAACTCAAAATATTATGGATTTTAAAAACTCCATCCCTAAATATATGTGATTTTTCATGGATAAATAAGAATCGTCCCCACTAAAATGTCTTTATTAGCTAGATTTTAGCTGTTATTCACCACTTTAAACTTTCTAAAATAGTTTTCACACAGCCTGACCACAAAGCGGTCGTTTGAGGAGTATGGTTGAAGGAGAAAATCTGACCAAAACAGACATTCGTTTATAACTTGATAAACAGTTAATATTTATACAAATCGGATGCTTTTATGGATGTCAATTTGACTCGATCAAAGTAATCATGGAGGCAGTAGACTTTTTGGCTGCTTATAAGTGGCATGTTTATAAATGAGCTTTATTATTGGCATACCTCATGTTTTCCCTGCTGTTTCTATGTAAAACTGCTTGTAATTACATAATAGTTTCGGGATTGCGAATGTTAGAGTCAGCTAAAAATCCAGACACTCCCATGAACAAAGAAGTGGTGTTCCATGTTCACGGTGTCACCAAGATATACCAGATGGGTGAGGTGCAAGTGCGGGCGCTGCGCGGTATTGATCTCGATCTGTACAAAGGCGAGTTCACGGTTTTTCTGGGTGCCTCCGGCAGCGGCAAATCTACCCTGTTAAATATCCTCGGCGGACTCGATTCACCTACCGACGGTCACGTGCAATACGCTGGTGGCGACCTGACCCGTGCCAGCGAAAAAGAGCTGACCGCCTACCGGCGTTACCATGTTGGTTTCGTCTTCCAGTTTTATAACCTCATCCCCAGCCTGACGGCACTTGAAAACATTGCCGTGGTCACCGAGATCGCCAATTCACCGATGCAGCCGGAAGAGGCGCTGAAGCTGGTTGACCTGGGTGACCGTTTGCATCATTTCCCGGCGCAGCTTTCCGGCGGTGAACAGCAGCGTGTTGCCATCGCCCGCGCCATCGCAAAAAATCCCGATGTACTGTTATGCGACGAGCCCACCGGCGCGCTCGATTCCAAAACCGGCATCGTCGTGCTGGAAGCGCTGCAGCGTGTCAACCAGGAACTGGGCACCACCACTGCGGTTATTACCCACAATGCCAGCATCGCGCAGATGGCAGACCGGGTCATCCACCTCGCCGACGGCCGCATCAGCCAGATCGATACCAATGAAACACGTCTCGACCCGAGTCAGCTCAGCTGGTGATGCCGTCATGAGAGCACTCGACATAAAACTCTGGCGCGAACTGTGGGACATGCGCATGCAGGCGCTGGCCATCGCCATGGTCATCGTCAGTGGTGTCGGCATCTTTATCATGTCACTGAGCACGCTCGACTCTTTATATGAGACTCGCGAAACGTATTACCGCGACCATCACTTCGCGCATATCTTTGCCACGCTGAAACGCGCACCGCTGTCGCTGGTAAAACGAATAGAAGAGATCCCAGGCGTCGATAAAGTCGAAACCCGCGTAGTCGCTTATGTGAACCTCGATGTCGAGGGATTCGATGACCCGGTCAGCGGCCATGTGCTGTCACTGCCCGATAACAGCCGCGGACTGCTCAACCAGATCTACCTGCGCAACGGCCGCCTGATCGAACCGGGCCACGATAACGAAATCGTGCTCAGCGAAGAGTTTGCCCGTGCGCACGAACTGCAGCCCGGCGACAAAATCAGGGCGACCATCAACGGCCGGCGCAAGTCACTCACCATCGCAGGCCTTGCGCTGTCGCCGGAATTTATCTACCAGATCGCGCCCGGCGCCATGTTTCCAGATTACGAACGCTACGGCGTACTGTGGATAGCGCGGCAACCGCTGTCCACGGCTTACGACATGGAAGGCGCCTTCAATAATGTCACGCTCACATTGAGCCGCGGCACCAACGAGCAAACAGTGATCGATCAACTCGATGACATCCTGAAAGATTACGGCGGCATCGGTACCATCGCCCGCAAGGATCAGTTCTCTAACCGTTTTTTATCAGAAGAGCTCAAACAGCAGCGCACCATCGCCACCATCTTCCCGGTAATCTTTTTTGGCGTTGCTGCTTTTTTACTCAACGTGGTTATCAGCCGTCTCATCCGTTTGCAGCGTGAAGAGGTCGCCACGCTGAAAGCGTTTGGTTACAGCGACATCGCCGTCGGTCTGCATTACATCAAACTGGTGATGCTCATCGTAAGCCTCGGCGTTATTATCGGTGTCGGCGTCGGTATCTGGATGGGCAAGGGAATGAGCAGCATTTACATGGTGATGTACAGCCTGCCATACATGATCTTCGTGCTTAAACCCCAAGTGGTTATCGCCGCAGCACTGATCAGCATGGCGGTTGCCGTCATGGGCACGCTTTACGCGGTTTACAGTGCGGCAAGACTGCCACCGGCACAGGCCATGCAGCCGGAACTGCCGGCAAAATATCACACCACACTGGTCGAGCGCCTGGGTATGCAGCGCTGGCTGTCACAACCCACACGCATGATCCTGCGCCATATCGAACGCCGCCCACTGAAATCGCTGATGACTACACTCGGTATCAGCCTGGCCTGCGGCATCATGATGGTCAGCGGTTTTCAAGAAGGCGCCATCAATCACATGGTCGATATACAGTACGGCATGAGCCAGCGTGAAGACATGATCGCCATCTATACCGAACCGGCATCACAGCGTTCACTGTATTCACTGCAAAGTCTTCAGGGCGTAGAACATGCCGAAGGTTTTCGCATGGTGCCGGCAAAGCTGAAGTTCGAGCACCGTTTCTACCGCACCGCGGTGCATGGCATCGAACCCGATGGTAGCCTGATGCGATTGCTCGATACTGATCTGAATATCATCGAGCTGCCCAAAGAAGGTGTCATACTCACCGATTACCTGGCGGAACTGCTGCACATTAAGACCGGCGACATGCTCACCATCGAAGTGTTGGAAGGGCATAGCCCGACCGTACAGGTGCCGGTCGCCGGTACCGCCAAACAGTACCTGGGCGTAAATGCCTACATGCGCATCGAGTCACTTAATACCTTGTTAAAAGAAGGCTATGCACTCACCGGCGCACTACTGAAAGTCGATGAAAAATACCAGCGTGATGTCTATGCCGAGCTGAAGGAGATGCCGCGCATTGCCGGCGTAGTTGAACATGATTCATCCATCAAGTCATTCTACGAGACCATCGCACAAAGCATATTGTTCTTTACTTTTATCTCCACGCTGCTCGGCGCCAGTATCGCTTTCGGTGTTATCTATAACAGCATGCGCATCGCACTGTCCGAGCGTAACCGCGAACTGGCCAGCCTGCGCGTGCTCGGTTTTGAGCGCAGCGAAGTTGCCTATATCCTGCTGGGCGAACTAGCGCTGTTCACACTGATCGCCATCCCGCTGGGTTTCCTCATCGGTTATGGCCTGTGTGCCTACATGGCTTTTAGTTTCGATACCGATCTATACCGAGTACCACTGGTGCTGGGCATCAATGTCTATGCCTTTTCAGCGCTGGTGGTCATACTGTCATCACTTGTTTCTGCCATAATGATCTGGCGCAATCTTGCCCATCTCGATATGGTAGCCGTACTTAAGAGCAAGGAGTAACCAATGAATAACCCTGTGCGAAAACATCCCGTTATCACCGCCATCATGGTACTCATCATTGCCCTGTTGATCTGGGGCTTCTGGCCGCAGCCGGTGTTCGTCGAAGTCATCGAAGCAAAACGCGCACCACTCACCATCACCATCGAAGAAGAAGGCCGCACCCGGGTGGTCGACCGTTACATCATCTCGGCACCGATAGACGGCGTCGCCTGCCGCCAGCAGCTCGATGTTGGTGACGAAGTAAAACAGGGCCAGGTATTACTCGGTATCACCCCGCTGGAATCACAGGTACTTGATCCGCGCAGCCGGGCACAGATAAGAGCGCAGGTAGCTGCGGCAGAATCTGCACTGCACGCGGCAGAACAGCAGGCCGAAGCAGCAGAAGCTGCCGCCAAACTCGCCGTCATCGAGCATGAAAGATTAAAACCACTGGTGGAGAAAGGCGTGATCTCAATCGATGCATACGATAAAGCCGCCACCCAGGTCCAGACCACCGCGGCGACACAGCGCTCCGCCGACTTCCAGATCGAAGTCGCAAAGTATGAGTTGCAGGCAGCAACTACCGTGCTCGAATACACTGCAGCCAGTCGCGGTGAGCCTGCAGAACGCCTGCCAGTGGTTTCCCCCGTCAATGGCCGCGTGCTAAAAGTTACACGTGAATGCGAAGGCCCGGTACGTACCGGCGACATGCTGATCGAAGTCGGCGACCCGACCGTGCTGGAAGTAGAAGTCGATGTGCTCTCAGCCGATGCGGTCAAGATCAAACCGGGTATGAAAGTACTGTTCGACCGCTGGGGCGGCGAGAAACCACTAGAAGGCATCGTGCGCATTATCGAACCGGTGGGTTTTTTAAAAATCTCTGCCCTTGGTGTAGAAGAACAGCGCGTTCTGATCATCTCCGATTTCACCTCACCGGCAGAACAATGGCAGCGTGTGGGTGACGGTTACCGGGTAGAAGCACGGTTTATCCTCTGGCATGAAGAGGACGTATTACAGATACCCGCCAGCAGCCTGTTCCGTTATAAGCAGGGCTGGGCAGTTTTTGTTGTTGAAAATAACCACGCGCTACGTCGCATGGTTAAAGTTGGGCAGCGCAATGGATTAGTTGCGCAGATACTGGAAGGCGTCAG